>DATIIG010000088.1:0-2013 GCA_035479835.1 Saccharimonadales bacterium (SeqCode)
TGTCCTTTGAGGCGTTTTAAATCTTTTTCACTGTAGACCTGGGGAACAAGCCCCATGCCTTTAAATGTTTTTATTTCGCGGCCGTTTGTTACGGAAATTCCTGAGCTTTCCTGTCCGCGGTGTTGCAGTGCAAAAAGGCCAAAGTATGTTAAGCGTGCGGTATCAAGTCCTCTGCCGTAAATGCCAAAAACGGCACATTTTTCTCTAAGCATGCAACCCTTCCTTTTTGAGATTTTCAGCGATTCGTTTTGTCGGATTTTTTGAAAGATCGGGAACAAATTTCTTGCCGGTTATTTTTTCATAAATTGATTGATAAAGTATGCTCATTTTCGCGATAAACTCACGTGGCATTTTCGGCGGCGTTCCATTTCCTGAATATCCGTGTTCTTTAAACCAAATGCGAAGCGGTTCTTTGTCATAACTTTGCGGCTCAAGCCCTTTTTTAAAGCGATCTTTATATGTTTTTTTTACCCAGTAACGCGAAGAATCGGGCGTATGCACCTCATCAATTAAAATAAGTTTTCCGTTTAAAAGCCCCATTTCATATTTGGTATCAACCAAAATCATGCCGGCGCGATCGGCAATTTTTTGTCCCCGCGCAAAAAGTGCAAGTGATGCTTTTTTCATTTGTTTCCAGATTTTGGGAGATACAATTTTTAGTTTGAGAATTTCTTTTTCCGTTAAGCGCTCGTCGTGTCCCACTTCGGCTTTGGTGGTCGGCGTAATAACGGGTGTTTTCAATTTTTGATTTTTTTTGAGCCCATTGGGAAACTTAATGCCGTAAATCACGCGCTCTCCTTTTTCATAACTTCCCCAAATTGATGTATCGGTAACGCCGGTTATGTAGCCCCTGACAACCATTTCAATCGGAATGAGCGTGCAGTTTTTAACGACCATAACATTGGGATCGGGGACTAAGAGGAGATGATTCGGGACAATGTCTTTTGTTTTCTCAAACCAGAATGCGGAAAGTTGCGTTAAGACCTGTCCTTTGAAAGGAATATGTCCCAAAACTTTGTCAAACGCCGACTGCCGGTCTGTGGTGATAAAAATTCGTTTCTTGCCGACCACGTAACTGTCTCTGACTTTCCCGCTGTGTTTTTTGCCCAGTCCCTTCAGATCTACGGTTTTTAAAACGTTTGGAATATGCGTAGTTACTGTTTTTTTATCAGTCATTTTTTTGAAAGATAATTTTGCAAACCCTGTTTTTCCAAGTTTTTTGCTTTTTGCTCAACGCCGTCTGCGAGCGATTTTTTGTACGAGATAAATTTTTTCTCCAGAGTTTTATCACCGGTTGCCAGAATTTGCACTGCGAGAAGCCCTGCATTCTTGGCATTATCAATGCCGACAGTTGCCACAGGAATACCAGGGGGCATTTGCACTGTTGCATAGAGCGCGTCTACTCCGTTTAAGGCACCGCCTTTTAAGGGAATACCGATGACCGGAAGGGGAAAGTGCGCTGCGACAACTCCTGCCAAATGTGCCGCAAGTCCTGCTGCCGCAATAATAACTCTTACGCCGGTTTTATGAAATTTTTCAACCAGTTGCATTGAGCGTTGTGGCGAACGGTGCGCGGAGGAAATGGTAATCGTATAGGAAACCCCAAACTCTTCCAAAACCTTTGCCGCATCAGAGAGGACGGGCAAATCAGAGTCAGAGGCAGCAATGATGGCAACTTTCGGGTTTTTCATTTGCGTAACTGCGAAAGTATTCTATCACAAAATTTGCTTGTTATACCAATGTGTTTTGAAGGATCAAGAAGTTTTGCAATTTCACCCCGGGGAATAAATTCAGTGATGCGTGTATCTTTTTGCAAAAGAGACAAAAGGGGGTTGGTATCTGTTTCCTGCATCGCCTCGTATGCCTTCATTGAGTTTCTCCTGATTACCTCGTGTATTTCCTGCCTGTTTGCGCCGCGTTTTACGGCTTGCATCAAAACTACTTCCGTTGCGGCAAACGGCCCGTGATGAGCTAAATTTTTCTCAATCTGCTTTTTGTTGATGATAAGCCCTT
>DATIIG010000089.1:0-4583 GCA_035479835.1 Saccharimonadales bacterium (SeqCode)
AAAAATTCTTCTGGTTTTTTTACAAAACCTTCATCTGCTTTCGTTTCCGTATACGCAGGATGAGAAGAAAAGTAAAATTGCAGGACTCAATTTGCAAAGAATGCCCGATGCATTGGCAAAACTTGCGCTGTTTCAGCTGAAAAAGATTAACAGATACAACAAACGGCGCGAGGAAATTGTGAAATTATATAGCGAGCAGCTTGGCAGTTTGGGATATTCGTTTCCTTCTAAAAATACTTCACAGCTTATGCGTTTTGTAATATTTCATCCGAAACGCGACGATATATACAACTTTTTCCGAAAGCGCGGAGTGTATCTTGGAAAATGGTATAGTGTGGTAATTGAACCAAAAGGAACCGATTTGAAAAAAATTTATTACGATCCGCGATCATGCCCTAATGCCGCAGCTCTTGCAAAAACCGTTTTACAACTACCGACCTATCCGACCATGAAACTCAAAGACGCGCAAAGAATAATTGATCAACTCATAGATTATGCTACACATACAACCGGTTGAAGAAAAAATAATTTGGGAAAAATTTCTCTTTGAAAATGCTCCTGTTTTTTATCCTTTGTTTCAATCATGGAACTGGGGAGAGGTACAAAAAAGTTTGGGGTTTGAAGTAATACGGCTCGGGTTGTTTGAAAATAAGAGTTTAGTCGGTGTGTGCCAGATTGTCGATGTGAATGCCAGACGCGGACACTATCTGCATCTTCGTCACGGGCCTATTCTTTCTCCGTTTGATTCAAAACATTTCGCATTTTTTATTGATCACATCAAAAGGTTGGCACTTTCAAAAAACGCGTCGTTTATCCGCATGAGCGCGTTGGTTGAAGAGAAATTTGTAGATCACACAATGCTTTCAAAAATGGGATTTCGAAACGCGCCGATTCATCGAATGGACGCGGAAGTCTGCTGGGTTTTGGATATTACAAAACCGGAGGATGAAATCTTGGCAAATATGAGAAAATCACACCGGTATTTGATACGACGCGGTTTGACAGATAAAAATTTAAAAATAACACAAACGAAGCATCTCACGGAAATCGAAAAGTTTCTGCCGTTATACGAAAGCTTATCGCAGCGCAAACATTTTGTTCCGCACCGGGGAGTCAGGGAGGAATTCAGAGTTTTTGGAGCCGAAAATCAGGAAGTGCTTTTCTTTGCTGAATTTGAGAAAAAGATTATTGCCGCAGCACTTATCGCGTTTGCCGGCAATACCGCGATTTACCGCCACAGCGCGTCAGATGACAACTACCGGAATATTCCGGCGATGTATCTCATTCAATGGCACGCGATACAGGAAGCAAAAAAGAGGGGAGTGAAACTTTATAATTTCTGGGGTATCGCGCCTGATGTTTCATCCCGTCATCCCTGGAGTGGTTTAACACTTTTTAAAACAGGATTTGGGGGAGAGAAAAAAGAATTCCTTCGCGCGCAGGATTTGCCTTTGAGTTTAAATTACTGGAAAACCTACGCAATAGACTCAATCTTCAAAAAACTCAAAGGTTATTGACTTGCCAAAATGCCGCTGTATAATGACAAATATGACCGAAGGACGACGAAGAACACCGCCTAATAATGAAGAAAAGCGCACGCAGCCTACATGGTGGATGGATGAGCCAAGAAATCAAGCGCTTATTGAAATTGGCGAGCGAGTTTTGAGAATAGCAGTAGGAGAAGTGGCAGATAGGTATACAACCAGAGCGCAAATGGCTATTGGAGCAGGCGCAGTGGAGGCAATGAAATTAGGAAGTGAAGTACTTGATACGAGCCATTTACTTCTTGGCCTTCTTGCAGACCCGAGTAGCGTAGCATCGAAACTACTTGCCGGTCATGGGATAAAGTATAATAAGGCAAAGAAAATCGTGGTAGGGGACGCAGGACGTACGAGGTCTCTGGGAAGAAAAGAGTTACCCGGTCAAATGACTGCAGGAGCGCGCAGAGCTCTCATCGGTACGGCTCTGGCAGCGAAAAATCTACATCACCATTATAGGGGGACAGAACATGTGCTTTTATCGCTCATGGCACTCAGGGGAACAGATGTTGTGCAAAATGTATTTAAAGAAACGCAGGTTACCGAAGGAGATATCCGATCTTCAGCAATTACACTATTGACATATTCTGTACCGGAAGAGTTTAGAAGAAATGAACCTCGGCTCTCCCCATCTGTCTATTAGTTGCCAAAATATTGTTTTATTCATTTGTATCGCTTCTATCTACGTAGTATAATACAAAAATATGGCGCAGCTTTTGGGACTTGTCATGCTCTCGTTTTTCATAAGCGGGATGCTTCTTATTCCCTTTATCGATTTTCTCTATAAAATTAAGCTTCGAAGAGTGCATCAAAAAACGCTTGACCCGTTCAACAAACGGACACCTTTGTTTGATAAATACAACGCGTGGAAAGTCGGAACACCATTCGGCGGCGGAATTTTGATCATTATTGTTGTTTCCGTACTTACGCTCTGGGCGTACGGAGTTTTCGGTATCGCGGTGAAAGGCTGGGAGCTTTTTGTGATTTTATTTTCTTTCATCAGCTTCGGTCTTTTGGGACTTTATGACGACGCGAAAAAACTCTCCGGCAGCAACAAAACATTTTTCGGATTGCGGTTTCGCTACAAATTTATCATTCAGTGGATTTTAGCAATCATTCTTGCATCCGCGTTTTACGGACAACTTGGATACTCATTTATTTTTATCAGAGGCTTTGGGTTAGCCAGTATCGGTTTTCTTTTTATTCCTTTTGCGGCGTTTGTTATAGTTTCATTCACCAACGCGTTTAATATCGCGGACGGGCTTGACGGTCTTGCATCGGGTTTATTCCTAATCTGTTTAGTCGCGTTTTTGGCAATTTCGGCGCAGCAGCTTGATCAGGCTTTGGGAATTTTTATCGCAATTCTTATGGGAAGTGTTGCCGCGTTTTTGTATTTTAATATTTTCAAAGCGCGCATTTGGCTTGGAGACGTGGGATCATTGTCACTTGGCGCATCTTTAGCAGTGATTGGTTTACTAACAGGAAAAATACTCGCGCTTGCCATAATCGGCGGCGTTTTTTTCTTTGAAGTTGCCTCGTCTTTAATTCAGCTTCTCGGGAAAAAGTTTCTCGGGCGCAAACTTTTGCCTGCAGCACCGCTTCATCTGTATCTTCTTAAGCGCGGATGGGAAGAGCCCAAAATTGTTATGCGCGCGTGGCTTGTAGGCTTTTTCTTCGCGGTTTTAGGTCTCTACATCGCCTTCATTCGATAACTGTTGACTTCTGATTATTTGTGAGTACAATAAGATTGGTATGGCAGTTTCTGAACAAAGTCATCACCACAGTAAATTTAGATTTTCTACTCGTCGAGTTGCACAGGCTGTAATGTTAGCAGGCGCGTTAAGTGTCGCAGGTGGAGTTGCGTCGTGCGTTACTGCAGAGAACAGATTTGATAAGGGCCATCCACACCCAAGCCAGAGCGAATTTAACGCAGCAAAAGCAGATAGTCAAAAACTTTTTGATACCGCAGCGCAACGTTCGTTGGCAGGTCAGGAAGTTCCCCGGTCGATGCGAGATCAATATACCCATGATAATCAAGTAATCAATGACTATAATAAGTTCGATACTGCGTATAAAAATGATAAATCCATAAATACGGCCGGTGGAATTGCGGCATTCGGTTTAATTTTTAGTCTTGTCGGATTTGAGATTTTCGGTAATCGGCGTCACTAACTTTTGCTTCCGCATTCCTTCTTACTATATAATAAGATTGGAGCGTTCATGTCATCCTGAGTGAAACGAAGGATCCCATGGGTTGAGAAAAGATTCTTCACTGCGTTCAGAATGACAGGCCTTCGAACTACATGCGCAAAGTTGATTTAGTGCTTCTGATTATCGTCGTTTTGTTGACTTTGTTCGGGCTACTCATGATTTACGATGCTTCATCTTTTATTTCTTTCAAAGACTTCGGGGACAAATATCACTACATCAAAGACCAGTTTTTCTGGGTGGTTTTGGGGTTTGGGGCTCTGGGGATTTTTACCTATTTTGATTATCACAAGTTTTATAATCTCGCTTTCCCGCTTCTGGTCGCGGCGATTATCCTTTTGGTTCTTGTTTTTGTTCCGGGGATCGGAGTAAAACTCTTAGGAGCGCATCGGTGGATTAATATTAAATTTGCGCTGCTTCAGCCGGCAGAGTTTGTCAAACTAACGCTGGCTATTTATCTTGCCGCATGGTTTAGCTCAAAAGAAAAAGGAAGACTCGGCGCATTTTTGCTTTTACTTGGTTTGGTAATGTTTCTGGTAGTTATTGAGCCTGACATGGGAACGGCAATTGTAATTCTCACGGAAGCGCTTGCGCTCTATTTTCTCTCGGGTGCAAGCGTAACGTATTTTGGAATGTTTGCACCGGTACTGGCGTTTGTGGGGTTTTTGCTTGTTAAACTCTCTCCCTACCGCGCGGCGCGTCTTGCCACGTTTCTTGATCCGTCACAGTCAGGGCAAGGGTCGTCATATCACGTTCGGCAAATTCTCATTGCGCTTGGATCGGGAGGCATAACCGGTGTGGGACTTGGAAATTCTTTGCAAAAGTACGCGTATCTTC
>DATIIG010000090.1:0-15895 GCA_035479835.1 Saccharimonadales bacterium (SeqCode)
GCTCAACAAGATAAATAAGCTGTTCTTTTCCCAAAATAGTTCCGATTGTTTTTTGCGGCTCAAGGAAAATATTTTTGATTACCCCAATAGGTGAACCGCCGAAATCCGAATAATATGAAAGCGCAAAGTGCTGACCTCCGCGAATATGAGGAATCGCGTATTCAATAAGATAGAAAAAAACTCCGAACGAAAAAAGAGCAATGAGTACTCCGAAAACCCGCTTTCTTTGCCAAATCGCGGTGTAAATTCCCAAAAGTCCCCCAACAACCCACACGTCTTCTTTTGTCAAACCTGCTAGAATCAAAAAAAGTAAAAACCATAAATACCTTTTTTTTTGTAAAAAGTACCAGGTGGCAAGGATAAATGTTGTTGCCAAAACAACCGGATGAAAGTCGTATAAATTGGTATACTGCACCGCGGGATTGAAAAGAAAAAGCAATGCAAACACTACACCCAATGTTTTATTTTTAAGCGTGTTTTTAGCAATGCCATACACAAAAAATCCGCCGCTTCCCAGAACTAAGGTTTGGATAAGCAAAAGAAGTTTGGGATTTGCCCACAGTTTGTAAAGCGGGGCAAGAAGAACCAAGAAAAAATCCGCGTGAAATGCAAGACGGGAAATAATATTGGTGCCGTTGGGGTCGGTAATTTGAAAAATTCTCCCCCGCATCGTATTCCAGACTGCCTGATCCATATTCCCCAAATCAAAACGGCCGGTAAAAAAATTATCAAAGCGCAAGAAACTGGCTGTGGTGAAATATGCCCAATACAATAGAACAAAGCATAAAACCAAAAGAACATGTTTGTGTTTCCCTACCCACGCTTCAACTTTTGTAATAAATTTATTTTTTGTGTAATGCCACGCGATTACAATTGCCGCAAACGCAAGCTCTGAAATGATAAAAATAATCCTTGAAAATACGGAAGCAACTCCGGCGGAGCTGGGTGACATAACTTTGCTTAGTCCTATTGTCATAACCCCCTCCCTCACTCCAAGTCCCATCGGCGTAATAAAAGAAAGATATCCGACAACCAGAGCAAAAACAAAAAAGCCTACAAATGTAAGTAAAAATTGCGCGTCAAGATAAAAAATAGAAGCGATAGAAAAATATGTTCCCAATCCGAAAAAAAGCATTGAGAGAAGAGAGAAAGAAAATATGATTGCCGTATCAAGGGGCGAACTATCGAGAAAAATATTACTCATCAACGGGCTTTTTGATTTGATCTTTTTATGAACATACCTGTTGAAAATAAAAAACAAACAGATCCCGATAGCCAAAACAGAAACAAAGACCGTTACCGCGGGAGTAAAAAGAACATGAAAAAATCCCTCAGTAAGTATCGGCAGCGGAAAAAGTGAGAAAATAAGTCCTGATAAAACGACAAGCTCCGCCTCAATTAGCAGTGCCGAGACAATAGTTTTGCGATCCACTCCAGCTCTTCCGAAAAGTACAGACCGTCCTAAAAATGACCAGATATTGCCGGGAACATATCGTTTTAACTCTGACATTTCCCATAAAAAACAAGTTTGCTTATATGAGAATGTATGGCCTTTTTGTTCAAGAATTTTTCGAAAGACCTGCGCGCGAAATACAAAATAAAAGGAAAAAGAAACAATCCCCAAAAGGAGCACCGGAACATTCAGCTGCGAAAATTTCGGCAGAACAAGTGTTGCTTTGGGTAAAACTATTTTGATGATAAAAATGAGAGCTAGTATGGATACCGGCCAGCCGATAAAAAATTTAAAGAGGACTAGAAAGCGGGGCAAAAATCCGTTTTTTTCATTTTTCGCCATAATATACGTCTAAAAAGCGATTATAAAGTGTTTTTATTACAAACTCAAGGAAGCAAAATGACGATATGAGTTCACCATAACAGCTGAAACTGAATTTTTCATGAATAATAAATCATAAAATAGTGTATAATGTTTTTATGGCAAAAAGAGATACGGGAGTCGGAAAACATAAAAAAACACATTCCTACAAAACCAAAAAAAGACTTGCTATAAAGTATAAAATGCTTCTGGAGCGAGCAAAAAAGAGACGCAAATAACCCCGGACTTCTTGTTATCCCTTCATAATATAGTACGCCTGGAGGGATTTGAACCCCCGACCCTCTCGTCCGAAGCGAGATGCTCTAATCCGCTGAGCTACAGGCGCAAGATGCGGCAAAACCGCACATTCATTCTATCAAAGCGGGAAGTTCAATACAACAAAGGAGAGCGCAGTTTATTTGGTAAACTCGCGGTAGGTGACAAGGAGTACTCCGCCCAAAAGCAGAGCAAAAACTGCCAACACACTCACTTCACGAAAAACACGAGAAAGAATAAAAAGTAAGACCGCGCCGATTGCAATATCTTTTGACAAAAAAGACAACGCGCCATTTAAAAAGTGACTGAAGATATTCCCCACAACGCTTATAAGAAACATGTAACTTAGTTTAGTCCTGCTTGGTAAGGATTGTGATTTAAAACCAGTAAGAGTAACGAAAGAATAAGCATATTAATTGTAAGAATTTTCTTACGATGCTCACAGATTTCTTACTTTTGCTTGACAAATTTCTTACACCATGGTAAGGTATTGAAACCTCAGAATTCATCTTATATTATTCCAAATTATTTGGCTTTTGGAGCTTTTCAAGAGAAGTTTCGCAAGCTTTACTGTCTGATGATATTACCTATAGTACAACGCTTTCTCGAAAGCATCAAAACAAAACGAGAACTTCCTTTTCTTACCTATCTTCGTGCAGTTCTCTCTTCCCAAAAAAGGCGCTACATCGCGGCATTTTTGCTAAGCCTAATCTATCTACTGCCTTCTTTTTTCCCCGGAGCGCTTGGAAAGATCGGGCCGTTTTCTATTGTTTCTCCCCTCCCCGCTTTTTTGCAGTCACTGCAACAGCATAACGGAAAAAGGCAGCTTTTTGCTTTTGCACCCGGCTCAAATCCGGGCAGATTTGACATGATTTCCTTTACCAATTTACAAACGCTGGCGTTTTATGATGTGCCGGTAAATTCCGACGGCACGCTCAATACAGATAGTGACGGATACCAGTCGTTTATCTCCGATCCCTCTACTGCGCTTTTTCAAACAGCTCACTCCCGCGGCGTCAGGGTAGACATGACGCTGACTCTTTCGGATCCTGCGGCGATAGCACAACTTCTGAGTGACCAAAACGCGCAAACAGAGCTTATGTATGAGGCGGCAGATGAAGTAAAACAAGCACATATTGACGGCGTGACTATTGATTTTGAGCCGACACGTTCACTACCGGAAGAGAGTGAAAAATTCAGTACGTTTGTCGGTAATTTTACTTCCTATTTCCATAAAGAAATTCCCGGTTCACAGGTGGATGTTGCTGCCCCCAACAACGCAAATAATGGTTCGCTTTATAACGCGTCCGAACTTGCACAAAAAAGCGATCACGTATTTCTTATGGCATACACTTTTGCCGTTCCCGAGTCAGATCAGACAGGAGAAATTACACCGGTATACGGTTTTGATACCGCAAGCTATTGGCACAGCGTCACCTCATCAGTTAACGACGTTCTTGCGGACGCGCCGTCCGATAAAGTAATTCTTGAGACAGCATGGTACGGAAACGGTAAAAACTATCCGCTTAACGAATCCGATCAGGCGCCCGCAAAAACTCCCTCCTATAACACGATGAAAACGCCGCTTGACGCAGCTACTATTAACAAACTTGTTTCTCAAGTTCCCGACAACGCAAAAGCTGCCGCAAGAAAAAATCTTCCCGTTATCGCAAAAGCTCTGCAGGATGAAGGCATTTTAACTCCAAATATCCTTGCGTATTCTCTGGCGACCATTGAGCATGAAACGGCCGGAACATTTGAGCCGATTGAAGAGTTCAGCGGCAGAAAAAGCGCGCGAAGACTCGGCTATGAAGGCGGAACGGATTATTTCGGCAGAGGATTTATTCAACTGACGCATCTTCGCAACTACAAAAAAATCGGCGAGCGCATCGGCATGGGAGATTCTTTGGTAAAAAATCCTGATCTTGCTTCCAAACCCGAAGTTGCCGCAAAAATTCTGGCGGCGTTTTTCAAAGATAACGGCGTTGCAACACTTGCTTATGAAGGAAATTTTGTTGCCGCACGATTACCTATTAATCCCGATTATCAGGGCAGTTGGATTGCAAGCCTTGCAATGAAATATTTGCAGACAATGGTATAACTTTATGTTTAAAAATTACAAAAAATTTATTTTACTCTCCACGATACTTTTAGTTGCAGTTTTTCTTTACAGAAAGACACCGCTTTTTTCAAATATTCGAACTATTCTCTCCCCGCTTCCCAAAGACGCGGCACTTTTTGCGCAAATTGATAAAAAACTTGAGAAAACACCCAATACGTACTCTTTGCAAAATCAAATATCTATAATTCCTCAGGCTGATGCTACGGTTCCTTACTCCGATGCCAACTCATATGTTGCAATAGATTTTGATACGGGTAAAGTTTTAACGCAAAAGAACATGAATCAAAAATATGAAATCGCATCGCTGACAAAAATTATGACTGCGGTTGTCACCCTTGATCTTGCATCAAAAGATGAACTGCTTCATGTTCCCGCAAGTGCACGCCGCATGCCGGCAACGTATATTCTTGTTGAGCCTGGAGAGAAATTAAGTGTGGAAGAGCTTCTGCATGCGGCACTTTTAACATCGGCAAATGACGCGGTTGAAGTCCTCAAAAGCGGTGTCAACGCAAAGTACGGCAGAAATATTTTTATTGACGCGATGAATGAGAAAGCCGTTCTTATCGGCCTTAAAAATACTCATTTTGCCAATCCGCAGGGTTTTGACGATCAAAAAAATTACAGTAGCGCAGGTGATCTGGCAATTCTTTCTCATTACGCGCTGACAAATTATCCTCTGATTGCGCAAATCGCGCAAAAAGATTACACACTTTTACCCCAAAGCGATAATCACAAAAAATTCGATTTATACAATTGGAACGGACTTTTGGATGTATATCCGGGGATTTTTGGACTGAAAATCGGAAATACCGGTGCGGCAGGGACAACAATGATTGCGGTGTCGCAGCGCGGCGGCAAAAAGGTTCTGGCCGTCATGCTTGGGGCACCGGGAATTTTACAAAGAGATTTATGGACGAGCCAAATTCTGGACACCGGATTTGAGAAACTTGCAAATTTGCCGCCGGTTCAGGTGACAGAACAAGAGCTTCGCGCAAAATACGCAACGTGGAGTTACGGAACGTAAAAGAGGAGGTGAGTATATGATAGGAGTAGTTGTTAAAAAAATTCTGGAAGCAATGGGACTTTTACCCAAACCCGCATACGCAAGAGTGAAAGCAGAGTAAAACCCTTACATAACTCTCTCAAAAGTCTTACGGTAGCAAAACGATATGCTTGTATACTTTTCTCCATGCGCTTCAAGTCATTTCTGCGGTACTCTCTGATTACCCGAACCGATATTCTCACCGCACTCCTGGGTCTTATTTTTTTCATCGGTGCTATTCCCATTCTGACTTATTTTTATTTTGCTCACGATCTGACGAGCAAAGACCGCATCATGAACAGTAACGATACGGGTCTGGTGCTTTTGGACCGCTACAATCACCCGTTTTTTACATTTTATCAGGCAAAATTCAAAACAAATGTTTCGCTTTCTCAAATCTCTCCCAATATGCAACACGCGGTAATCGCGTCTGAGGATAAAGATTTTTATACCCATCCCGGTTTTTCAATTTCCGCTATTATCAGATCATCACTTGCTGATGTAAAACAGGGATCGGCAGCGTACGGCGGTTCAACCATAACGCAGCAGCTTGTCAAAAACGCTTTGCTGACCCCCAACAAAAGTTTTTTGAGAAAATACCAGGAAATAATTCTGGCGCAGGAAATAGAGCGGCGTTACAACAAAAACGAAATTCTGGAAATGTATCTTAACTCAGTATATTTCGGCGAAGGAGCATTCGGAATAGAACAGGCGGCGCAGAAATTTTTCGGTATTCACGCAAAAGATTTGGATGTAGCGCAAAGCAGCGTTTTGGCGGCGCTATTGCCCGCTCCCTCGCAGCTTTCCCCGATTTCCGGTGATCAAAATGCGTCCCGGCAGCATCAGCTGATAGTGCTTGGTGATATGCAAAACCAGGGGCTTATTACACAAGATCAGGAAAAAGCCGCGGAAAATGAAAAGCTCGTATTTCAGACCCAACAACCGCAGGATATTAATACGCTTGCCCCTCATTTTGCGCTTATGGTTCGGGACGAGTTGATACAAAAGTACGGCGAAGAGGAAGTTGCCCGCTCCGGTTTTAAAGTGAAGACAACATTAAACTCTGACTGGCAAAAGTTTGCGGAAAATACGGTTGCAAATCAGGTTGCAAAACTTGCCGCCAACAACGCACACAACGGCGCTGCAGTCGTTTTGGACCCTCATACGGGAGAAATTTTATCCCTTGTAGGGAGCCATGATTGGGACGATCAGAAATTCGGAAAAGTTAATATTGCGCTTTCCCCCCGTCAGCCCGGATCCTCATTTAAGCCGATTGTATATTCGCGCGCGTTTGAACGGGATTTAATTACTCCCGCTACGGTCTTACAGGATGTTCCCACAACATTTCCTGGCAATTACAAACCGCACGACTATGACGGAAAGTTCCGCGGACCGGTGACGGCGCGGCGCGCGCTTGCAAACTCTCTTAATGTTCCGGCAGTTGAGGTAATGCAAAAAGTCGGACTTTTGGACGCGCTTTCTACCGCCAAGCGTTTTGGCATCAGTACATTTTCGGATCCCTCAAATTACGGTTTGTCGCTTGTCCTGGGTGCGGGAGAGGTAAAACTTCTTGAGCTGACCGATGTGTATGCGACATTTGCAAACAAAGGTGAGCGCAGTAAACCGGTTGATATTTTGCAAATTCAGGATAAAGACAACCATACTATATATACATTTCATCCCGATCCGCAGCGCGTTATCTCTGAAGATGTAGCGTATCTGATCACATCCATTCTCTCCGACAATACGGCACGGGCGGAAGAGTTTGGCAACTTGCTCACGATTTCCCGTCCGGCGGCAGTTAAAACCGGAACTACAGAAAACTTCCGCGACGCATGGACGCTGGGATATACTCCTGATCTGACCATTGGGGTATGGGTCGGCAACAATGACAGCGCCCAAATGGATAATATCGCAGGATCTTTGGGAGCAGCTCCGATTTGGCGGCTTTTGATGGAACACTTCCTCTACGCAACCCCTGTTAAGCGATTTGAAGTACCCTCAGGGGTTGTTTCGCAGCTGACATGTTCGTTTGCAACGGGAATAAAATCCGCGAGTACATCAGGATATCTGGAGTACTTTATACGGGGCACAGAGCCGTCAAAACCCTGCAATGCTCCGACAATTTCGATAACGGGCGTTTCAGTATCACCCGGATCAGTCTCGCCCACGCCGCCGCCGTCCGTGTCGCAAACGCCTCCCCCGCCCGCGTCTGTCTCGCCGTCAAACCCGCCTCCATCGACCGGAGCACAGATACAAATTCAAGTGCCGCCGGGAAAGGAAAAACACTAAAATTACCGGAGCGATTTGCCCTCTTGTCAGGGAGTTTGGAATCTGGTATATTTCTTTGCCATGAAATCGGTTCAAATTCTATGTATTATTCTCGCGCTTTTTCTCTTGAGCGTTTTTTTTGCCGACCAAAATAGCGTTGTGCCGCAAGTTCACGCAACATCAGAAATCGCGCAAACGTTTGATACGCCCACACCCTCCGAAGTTTCACCAACTCCCTCGCCTGCCACACCTTCCGCTTCCTTAACGGCAAAAGAAAAATCCGCCGCTGCCGAAGAACAAGTTCAGATCAATAAAATAAAAGAAATTAATACGCTTTTTGCCAGACGGCCCGCGCCCAAACTTACGGTTACCAACTTCATGGCGTATTATGTTCAGCAGTCGGTACGCGTCGGCGTTCCGATCGACACAGTACTTTTGCTTCTTTTGATGCCGCTTCTTGCAACGATCGTTGTTTTTTTCCGCCATGTCATCGGTATTCCAAGTCTTGGAATTTTGGTGCCGATTGCGCTTTCTATTACGCTTCTTTCAACAGGCATTACCATAGGACTACTTCTTTTGGCAATTATTATCATTGCGTCTTTGTTTGCCAGAGTTTTGTTTCAGCGCGTTCGCATTATTCAACTTGCCAAAGTCGCGCTTTCGCTTTTTGTTATGTCAATATTTATTTTCGCCACCCTTACATTTAGCGCGTCTTCTCGCACACTTACATCAACACAACTTTCTATTTTTCCGGTCGTTCTTCTCATTCTTGTCAGCGAGCGGATTGTTGCAGTGCAACTTGAGCGAAGCGCCAAAGAAATGACCCAAATTACGCTTTTGACAATCGCTTTGGGAATTCTGGGGTTTTTACTTCTCTCATCCACTGCTGTGCGGGATATTGTTCTTTTGTATCCCGAAACCATATTGCTTCTTCTTCCGATCAACTGGATCATCGGGCGCTACTTCGGTCTTCGATTGACGGAATACTTCCGGTTTATTCCCGTTATTCGCTATGGCAGTAAGTAAAGGAATATTGGGCATGAACGCCCGAAACTTTCTCTATATCAGACGATACAACAAAGGCAGCGCAAAACGTGTCGCGGATGATAAGCTTGAGACAAAAAAGGTACTGCTTGAAAACGGCATTGCAACGCCGGCACTTCTTGCGACATTTGCAAGTCCTGAAGAAATTCGAAATTTCAATTGGTCACAACTTCCCCCAGGCGGATTTGTCATAAAACCGGCGCGGGGATACGGCGGCGGCGGAATATTGGCAGTAAAAAAATGGGAATTTAATATCGCAATCACTCAAGATGATAAAGAGTACACGGTAAAACAACTCGAGTCACATGTTTTGGATATTCTCGACGGAGCATATTCTTTGCAATCGCTTCCCGACGCGGCATTTATCGAAGAGCGCATTATCCCTGATCCGTTTTTTCGCAAACTGTCCCCGATCGGACTTCCCGATATTCGTGTCATTGTATTTAACAACATTCCGATTATGGCAATGGTTCGCGTGCCCAGTATTGAAAGCGGCGGAAAAGCAAATCTGCACCAGGGCGCAATCGGTATCGGCATAGATCTTCGAACCGGTATTACAACCTACGGCGTAACGAAAAGTAAACCGGTTAGCAAATTTCCGGATACCAAACTCAAGATCCGCGGAATGAAAATTCCTAACTGGGACGATTTGCTTTTACTTGCGACCAAAACGCAGGAAGCGATTGGACTTGGATTTGCCGGAGTTGATATCGTCATTGACAGAAAAGCAGGGCCGCTGGTTTTGGAAGTTAATACCCGACCCGGGCTTAATATTCAAATCGCCAATATGTCGTCGCTTCGCACACGTCTTGAGCGCATTGAGGATATGGCAACCCCTTCCCCCGCTCGCGGTGTTGAAGTAGCAAAATCTCTTTTTGCTGAGAGTTTTTCTGAAAAAGTAACCCAAACGCCGCTTGTTCTGACCGTTATCCAGCCGGTTACCGTGCACAGCTCCCTTGGTGATAAAACAGTTGAGGCAAAACTTGATACCGGAGCATATAGAACCTCAATCGATAAAAAACTTGCAAAAGAGCTGGGTTTTGCGGCAAACGGCAAAACGGTTTTTGTACAATCGGCAAGCGGACAAAACACGCGTCCTATGGTAAATGTTTCTCTCACCCTTGCCGGCAAAAAAATTAACTCGATTGCATCCGTTGCCAACAGAACTCACATGAAATACCAAATGATTATCGGCCGGCAAGATCTGCAGGGATTTTTGATCAAACCCCTGCTTCGTGAAGAACAAAAAGATACCCCGGAAGAAAAAGCCGAAGAACACTAACTTTTGCTATTTTTCCCCTCTTTGTTATAATTGCCTACTATGGCAATATTAGAAAGATTTCAGGCGGGTGCGGGAAGTGACATGGCGCCCGAGCCTTTATATCCACAGGAAGATACGTACCTGGATGAGGGGAATTTCTCGCCTGAACAAAAACTTCTTCATGCCATTCGCGGAGTTGAAGGAAACCATTACGCGTGGGGAAGAATGGCGCGACTACTTTGTGAAGACGATTATTACAAAGCATATCAAGCGACTTCCGGGAATTTTGTCGCTGTAGATCTATTTTCATCATTCCCGATTTTCCCTCAAATTATGCGCGAACGTTACCGCGATAGGTGTTTTGGTGTAGGTCAGCAAATGGTCCGCGATGCAGTGAGTGCATTACAAAGTCATCAAGATCGTCTCCGGCAAGACTTGAGAATTCCTGCATCGGAGCTTCTCTCCGACGAGCAGAAAAAAGTTTTTCGTATAGAACTAAATCCGAGAAAATCCTACGGCAGACAGCTCATGCAGACTGCAATAGCAGATGTTTTGTATGACCCACCGTCTCTTACAAACGATGAACACAACAATACGGAAGCGTTAAAACAAAAACTTCTTCGTTACTTCAGATCTTCAACAATACTATTTGGTACACGTCATGAAGGTTTGCAAATTGACGGAAAAGGACAATGGCAGACTATTAAACGGTTTCAGATTGATAAGACACTATTTGGAGTATTTACACAACTTTTAAACTCTCCTGACAAAAGTTCCGACCAAATAGCAGATCAGGTGTATTATCTCATGGACGATCTTGCTGCGCTTTTTGCACGGCAATGCCTTCCAATTATACGTTCTCATAAAGTTATAAGTATTGACATGCAAGATCTTGCAAAGTTACTTGAAGAAGGGCGTAAAAGTTTTCCCGCCGAGTTTACTAACACTGCCTTTTTTCAAAGAGCGAGTGATTTTACAGGTGATAAGCATATAATTTGCGATGGAACCGTTCTTCCCTTTGGATCAAATACAATATCTTTTTACAGTAGTGTTGAAGGTGCATTGCCATTTTATGCACATAGCTTTCCGCATTTATACAGAACAAGATATACAAATAAAAAAACAGGTTTGGAAAATGACTACGAAGTAGGTTTTCTTCCTTTTGCTGCGTCTCTTGCAAGCTCACTTAAACCGGGTGGTCGCGCAGTTTTCTTTCCCTGGCACATACAACATTCTGATCCTGAGGATAAAAATAACCTTACCTCTGTTGAACGGTTTTGGAGAGAGTCTGGTTTAGAAGTAGAAAAAAGAGTTTACACAAGAGAATATTTAGTAAGTGAAATGAGATTCAGAGAGCAAATACTCACTGAGCATTCCCCTGTTTTTACTGATCACAGAAGGAAAAATTTTACCGCGCTTGTTGTCGCGAAGTGAAGTGCTATAATTGCGAAGATGAAAAAGAATGTAAATCTTGCTGAAGAATTTATACGGATCTATAACGAGCTTGAGGCGTACATGCAAAAGACGCTGAAACTTGGCCCGGAAGCCGATCACTCGTTTCTTATCAACGAAATGGGAAACCGGGGGTATCGGATGTTTTCCGCATACGCCTATGAACTTCGTCTTTTTGCCAGGCTAAGAAACGCAATTATTCACAATCCATACAAGAAAACAGCGCATCCTATTGCAACTCCGCACAAAGATATTGTTGAGAAATACGAATACATAAAAAATTCCGCTATTAACCCTCCCAAAGCGCTTTCTGTGGCGGTTCCCGGAGCAAATATTTCCACCGCGACTTTAAAAACCAACGTGCAGGAGCTGATGAAGAATATGATAAAAATGTCGTACACGCACATCCCTATCATTGATAAAAATGAAATGATAGGAGTATTTAGCGAAAACACGCTGTTTTGTTATGTTGTTGAAACAAAAGACTGTATTATTACAAGTGACGCTACCATTGAACTACTCAAAGAGTTTATCGCGCCTGAAAAACACATGAATGAATTTTTTGTATTCGTAGATAGAAATACGCTTTTGCATGAAGTTGAAGAGATTTTTGATCAGGGACTCAAAGATAAAAAACGTATCGCTGTTGTATATGTTACTGAACACGGAAAAAGCGGTGAAAAACTGCTGGGAATGATAACCGCATGGGATTTGGCAGGAAATCAGAAAAAGGTTTTGTGAAATAGTAGTATTTAATCTATGCTTGATGAACGATTGAGGCCTCAATTTGAAAAGAAATGGGAGTACAACCAACGCATGCGAACGCTTGAGACGCTTGGAGAAATCAAAGATACCGCGACTTCTCAAAAGTACGGTAGTTTATTGGAAGCACATCTTCACTTAGATCAAAAAAGTGACGGCTGGAGAATGACGGCGCAGGAAATACTCGATTTCAAAGAAGTAAAAGCCGATCTTTCGATACTTTTCGGCGTGTCAGCTCCCAATATCGCCGCATGTTATTCAAATGCCGAACCCAGACGCACTGCCGGTATTCCAAAAGAAGCATCAACTACCTGAAATAACTTCTAGCGTCTTCCAAACGGCACAGCCTTGTCTACATTCGCGCAGCTTATTGTTGCTTCGTCTCTCCAATAAGGCAATGCCTCTGAAGAAAGCGCATACATCGGAAAATTTAATCGATCAGGCGGATCCAGGTGAAGCGAGCTCACTGCGGTATCAAGACCATAATAGTAGTGCTGCATTAAATCCCATCTAAGCGGAGGGAGACCGCCTGAGGCGGCAGGGTTATATAAAAACATTTCGGTTGCAAATTCCATTTTCTTTTCGTCTGTGGGTAAAATGACGTTTGTTGCGCCACGCGCAACTTGCAATAAAAATTCTTCCAGTTTAGAGTTTCGATACATATCATATAATTCCACATCGCCTATTCCTGATTGGTCTAAAATTTTTGCAAAATTATACAACTCAACCGGATGAACGAGAAATGTAGCATAAGGAAGTTCGGAAGCAGCGCTTATTTTTGTGGTTAAGTAGCCTGCGGTCATTTCATTTAAATATTGCTCCGGAATTTCACCGGTTGAACCCTCAAAATCTACGAATGTTGCCTGAAAATGCTCTTTAATACCGCGTATATGGGGATAGGTTTCTTCAATCTCATATTTTTTATCATATTCATGTTCTACATTGAAATGAGCGGAGAGCAGAAGCGAATCAATTGGCAGTTTTTCGCCATTGTTGTCAAGCCGCGCTAACTCGGTATAAACAGCACTGCGAAATTGTACCACCGGAGTTGGTTTTGAGCACTCAACACGGCGCGCAAAACCCCCGTACTGAAAAATTGGAATACTTGTGGTTTTAGTTTCGTCAGATCGCTCTGCTCCTGATAACTGTACTGAGCTTGGAGCATTATTCAACTTTTCTAAATTGAGAAATACTCTGTCCCCGTCTATACCGGAATTGTCATAACGTAATAACCGTCGGGCTTGTTCATCGGGTAAATTCATTCCCGAATAATCTTCGAGAAGTTGTCGGATTATTTTAACGTTGCCCGGGTGTAGATTTCTATTTCTAAGTCCGTCTGCTTCACTTTTATCGATTTTATGATCTCTTAAAATAAAAGTATGGTCTGAAAAATATGCTGCGGGGGTTGAAGTTTGTGTGTAATCTACAAAATGTTGAGCCAAAAGCGGAATATAACCTTGCGCTTCTTCAAATGTTAGCGCTCTGTCGCCGATTTTTCTCTCAAATGCGCGGATTTGTTCTGCTACCGGTGCTTGCGGCGTTTCCGCGGCCTTTTTCGCAAGCGGTGTAATTCTTTGACTTTTTCCCTCCGTCACGGCAAATAAAAGGCCGGCCGCGCCCAAAGCACCACCTGTTTTTAACAAACTTCTCCTGTTTCCCGTCCATGATTCAAGCGGGTTTTTCATGTTTTGCTTTGAGAAAAGCGAGTAGTGAGCCGCCAGGGAATCGAACCCTGAACCTATTCCTTAAGAGGGAATTGCTCTGCCAATTGAGCTAGCGGCCCGCATTACAAAAGTCTATCACCATTTGTAATGCATTTATAGCTCTTTGTCAACTCGCCGTTTTGCTTGACAGGAAGCAAATTTTTTCTCTATAGTTTAAGTATTGCGTAAGAAAAGCGTAAGAAGCATGTCCATACTCAAAATTCCATTTTCACCCGATACTCTCTCATCTGACTACTACCGATTAAATGTCAGCACGTTTCACGATAAAACTACCATTATCATGCAGTTGTCGTTTCCGGTCATGACTACCGCCTCACTTCCCCAAACCTACAATTTACTGGAAAATTTTTTGCCCAGCATCCACGTTTCCAAATGTTTTAACGACAAACATTATTCATTTCGCCGCGAAGTCCGTTCAACGGAAATCGGGCATTTATTCGAACACATACTTCTGGAGTTTTTGTGCAAGGAGAAAATGTCGAAGGGTTTTGAAGACGCGGAGTTTCGCGGCATTACACATTGGGATTGGAATACCGATATCCGCGGAACATTTCACATCACCATAAATTGCGGTTATATAGACGCGCAATTATTTCCCAAAGCTCTTTACAAAAGCGTATTGCTTTTAAACAAGATTTTGGACAGCGGTAAAACTATCCAATAACAAACAGACAAGACTACAACTTGCCTGCTTGTTATCCGCAACATGTATTTACATGTCCTCAAAATCCTGATATTCGCCGAACTGATCAGTATTTCCCATGGTGCTTTGCTGATCATTGGTTTGTTCTGCGGATTGCTGTTTTCTTTTTTTACCTCGCGCAAGCCCGCCTTTTCGTCCCGCTTCCGCGTGCTGTTTTGATCTGCCGAAGTTTCCTCGTGCCATATGTCGCTCACCTCCTTTCAATCCTATGATTATCCTAAGAAATTTCTTTAAGACATTAGCGGCAGAACAGTAAGAGGTTAGCAAGAAGTTTTTTTAACAGAATTTGTTTAGAGAAAACGAAGTTCGATGTAACGGGCAAAGACCATAAGTTTTGAGCGCGTTTCGGTGCTCTTTTGTGCCGTAGCCTTTGTTTTCCCCAAACTGATACTGCGGATGTTTTTTATGGAGTTTTCTCATCAGATCATCGCGGTAAACTTTTGCAATTATTGATGCCGCGGCAATCGAAATACTTTTTCGGTCTCCTTTGATAATCGCTTTTTGTTTTTTGAGTCCCAGCGTTTTGACATATTTTACATAAAATCCGTCAATAAGAAGATAGCAAGAAGTATTATTTTTACAAATATCTTTAACCGCTTTTCGAAACGCCATATGAGTTGCTTTGCCGATCCCTACACGATTTATTATTCCCACATTCACACTAACAATTTCATAAAAAAGAGCATGTTCTTTGATAAGTTTTGCAAGCATCTCTCTCTTTTGTGCGGACAGAAGTTTGGAATCGTTAATTTCCGAAAGTCTTTTGTCTTTTATTACAAAATTTTTAGGAAAGACAACCGCCGCAGTAACAACCGGTCCGGCAAACGCGCCTCTTCCCACCTCATCGGCACCGATTACAAGGTATCCGCTGTCCCAGAGATTTTTTTCAAAACTGAAGTCAGGTTTCATCCGGAAGATTTTTTTGTGTATCGTCCTCAAGCTCGAGTATTTCAGAATTTAACGACTTAAGAGACGGGAGATGCGCCTGTAGTTCACCGTATAACTGATGATTATTTCTCGCGAGTTTTTCAATATACACCTCTTGCCTTTTCCATCGCCTTTCCGTGCTGGCTTTATCCGATTCAAGGTCTTTTCTCATAACGGATATGATTTCATCTCTTGCCTCGAATTTATTTCTGAAAGAATCGCTGGTAATTATTCTGTAGAGTTCCCTTAGCTCTTCATCGGTGTGAGAAGCGGATTTTTTAGCAATTGCGACTTTCATAATTCCCTCGCGTAAAACAAAAGTAAGTTTAATTACATATTCGTACGAAGTAACCCATACATTGTCGACACGATCGTACATTTTCACATTTGCCGGCAAAATATCAGTCACTAAAATACAATCGCTGGCATTTATTTTTCTCATATCATCTTTGAGTTTTCCGGTCCATATCTTCTGCCATGCTTTCTGCCTTTTTGCCT
>DATIIG010000091.1:0-10102 GCA_035479835.1 Saccharimonadales bacterium (SeqCode)
CGCGACGGTGATCTATCCGCCCGTTGAAGGATTAAGTAGCATGAATTATGTAGCACGTAGTAAGAATGAAAACGAAGAAAATATTCATACTACATCCTACAAGCTACCTGCTACTGATTACTATTTGGCTGGTGGGAGGCTTGCGCGGCCGAAACATGTAGATTTAATTATTGAAGCTGCAGAAAAACTCGCAGTACCTTTGAAAGTTTTCGGAAAATCATTTGCCGGGTTTCGTTTGCAGTCAACGCAGCATGTTGAGTTTGTGGGGGAGGTAAGTGATGAGCAGAAGCATGAGCTAATGCGTGGGGCAAAAGCGTACGTTTTTGCCGCGGAAGATGAGGACTTCGGTATCACGCCTGTTGAGGCGATGATGTGCGGGACGCCGGTTATCGCGTATGAGTCGGGCGGAGTCAAAGAAACCGTGGTTGCTGGTAAAACGGGTCTGTTTTTTGCTACACTGGATAAAGAGGCGATTGTTTCTGCGATAAAAAAGTTTGAGACCATGACATTTGAGAGGGAAGAAATCGCAACATACGCCAAAAAGTTTGCCAAAGATCGCTTTGAGAAAGAAATAAAAGCGTTTGTTGCCAAACACACACAATGAGAAGATTAAGTCGCACTATTACTGTTTCAATTTCGCACCGATCGGACCGATTTATTGTCTGGCTGGTTGGGGCCGCAACGTTTTTCTTCGGGTTTGCCGCGGGAGCGCTTTTGAACATCTATCTCATTTTGACCAACTCGCCGTTGGTACGCGAGCTTCGAAGCAGTTTGTCCTATAAATCGGCGATTTTCGGGGACGGAATTATTCTTCCCGTTGTCAACATGCTTGCCGCGTCGTTTCTTCTGAAAAACAAACATCTTATCAATAAAAAAGTACTGACCATAGCCGCTTTGATCGGGCTTAGTATCACGATTTACTTTCATGTGAGCCAGGCCGTTGAGGGACTGGTGAACTGGGCAATGCCAAGTCCGTGGCACTGGAACGCGCTTGGTGTATGGCACGCGCTTTATATGTTTAGCGTGGCAACGCTTCTGTCGCTGTATTACATTGTCCTTTTTCGCGCAATGAAACGCCGACACATCAGCCCTGAATTTGCGCTGGTGACTTTGGGAATTATCATATTTTTCTTTCTTCTTCGTATTGATTATGTTTCGGTGCAGCTTTCCTCGCTTGTTCCGCAAAGAATTGACGACGCGGTTTCGTTTTTGACCGCGCTGCCGCGGCAACTTCTCTAAAGTATGGCAAAACTTCCGGCGGTTTTGAAAAATACCCAGTTTCTCAAACTCTGGGGAAACCAGATACTGCTTCAGGTCGCGTTTAATATGAGTAACTACACCGCGATTTTAATTCTGGCCGATCGAACTCACTCTCCTTTTATTCAGGCACAGTTTTACGCGGCTTTAACAATTCCCGCATTTATTTTCGGGCTTATCGCGGGGCCCATTGTTGATATTACGGATCGAAAAAATCTCATGCTTATCACGGATATACTCTTGGCTCTACTTTTTTTCGGTTACGCATTTGTCGGGGGAGCGGTTGTTCCCATACTTCTTATCGCGTTTCTCACATCATCCGTTGCGCGATTTTTTATTCCGGCAGAGGCGGCAACAATCCCTTTAGTGGTGTCGGAAGAAGCGCTTGAAGGAGCAAATACGTTTTTTCTTTTTACGCTTTTGGGGTCGGTTCTGGTGGGATACGCCATTGCCGGGCCAATGATCCAAATGTTTGGCGGACTGCATACAAAAGGGGAAGTGGTGCCGTTTGTGGTAAGCGGGTTTATGCTTATAACCGGGCTTATCTTAAGGTTAACGCTAAAAAAAATTCCTCACACACTACCTTCGCTTCCTGAAAGAAATATTTTCCTAAATACCATTCATTTATTCTATGAGACCGCCCAAGAGGTCGGGCAAAATCATAAAATTTCTTTGCCTCTTGCACTTTTGGTTTTTGTTGAGCTGATGAACGGGATGTTGTCTGTGGTGCTTTTGGAATATGTCAGGCGATATTTGGAACTTCCTTTAACGTCGGTCAGTTATGTGTTGATGCTGCCGCTTATCGCGGGACTGGTTGCGGGAACTGCTTTTTTGGGAAATGTCGAGCGAAAATTCGGCCACCGGAAATCAATATTTCTTGCAACTGTTACGCTTGGATTTGTTCTGATGTTATTTGGGGCCGTTCCGGTGTTTCATTCAATCCTGATTTCGCGCGTTGTCGCGGTTTCGGGCGCGTTTGTTTTGGGGATACAGGTTGTTTTTATCGCGGTTCAGTCAAGAACAATCTTGCAAAGAAACGCGAAATCGGAAATGCACGGGAGAATTTTTTCGTTTCTTGATGTGATGATCGCGTTTGCAACGCCCGTGCCGGTGCTTCTGCTTGGCTTTTTTGCCGACCGCGTCAGCCTTCTGGCAACACTGATTACCATCGGTCTGGGAATTATTTTTGTGTCGCTGATCGGGAAGAGAGTCGTTTTGCAGGGGCGGGGAGTTTAATCCAAATCAGTGATGAGAGCCTAACGCGTGAAGCATCCTGCGAAGCTTCTCTAAGACAGATGAAGTGGGCGAAGCATCTCCTATAGCCAAATCAAGAAGATCTTTAACCCCTGTTTCTGACAGCGAAGAAGACAGATGTACAACTTTAACTTGTGTAGGTTTTCCTTTTGCCGCTGCATCTGCCTGTAATTTTTTAACCACTGATGCTTTAAATTCTATACTACCTTTTTCACTTTCAAATGAAATATTTGTTTGTGAATGAAGAAAATCGGTTTCGCTTCCTACTTTCATATCATGGGGGAGCGCATCAGGCAATTTCACTGCAACATTTCTTGTGCGGAAATTTGCCGCTCCTGCGTCCGCTTCTCCGGGGTTAAGAATAATAACAATATCTTTACTCTTCTTGGGACGAAGCGTAAACATAACCATTTTATGAGCATCTCCACCTACATCCCAATCAGGGTTCATAACCGCGCTGCCCTGAAAATTTCTCTGCAACAGCGCGTCACGAATCAAATATTCGCCCCGCTGCACACGATCTCTGGCACCTCCTGAATATTCAGCTTCCCAAAAACTCTCTGACATTTCAGCATGCGGCATAAAATGAGCAGTTTCTGCGATTTTTGCGCGGTACATTTCTTCTCTTTGTTTTTCAAACTGGTCAGCGCGACGTTCTTCGGAGGGCCCCATTCCGGTTGGGAGAACGCGTTTAGGATCTTTGGGAGTTCTGATTATTATATCAGCGGGACTTTGTAGTGGTTTTGGTTCACCGGTTATTGGTTCTGCCATAGGTAATGTTTGTATAACTCTGAATCTTTCAAAATTTACTGCTTGCGCGCCATCGATAAGCGCTACTGCTTCTCTTGTCATAAGATACCATACTACCTGTTTGTTTGGCAACATACTTGACGCACAACAGTCAAAAACCTGACAAAAATCCTTGTTTAATGTTCACTTTGTGTGGTATGATATTCGTTAATGGGAAGTGCGTACGCGGAAAAAGTGATCATGTCAATCGGTGGATCACTCATTGTTCCAAACGGAGGGATTAATACCAAATTTCTCTCCGATTTAAATACGTTTATCAGAGAGCAACTGGCGACACATAAAAACCGCCAGTTTTTTTTGGTCTCAGGAGGGGGAAGTATCGCGCGACACTACCGCGACGCGGGTGAGGAAGTTTTGGGACACGACTTAACACGAGACGACTTGGATTGGCTCGGAATTCACGCGACCAAACTCAACGCGCATCTGGTCAGAACCATTTTCCGAGACGTTGCCCACCCCTACATCCTCAAGCACTATGAAATCATCAGAAAAATCGCCGAGCCGGTAGTTGTTGCGGCGGGGTGGAAACCGGGATGGTCTACCGATTACTGCGCGATACTACTCTGTGAGGATTACGGCGTCAAAACGGTTTTGAATTTAAGTAACATCAAGCAGGTGTATGACAAAGATCCAAACAAATTTCCCGATGCAAAACCGATTGAAAAAATTTCCTGGGCCGACTTTCGAAAAATTGTCGGGGATGTGTGGGAGCCGGGGATTAATCTTCCCTTTGATCCGATTGCCGCGAAAAAAGCGGAAGAAATCGGCGCAAAAGTAATTGTGGCAAGCGGTGATGATTTTGACAACGTGAGAAACTACTTTGAAGGCAAGCCGTTTGTGGGGACGACGATTGAATAATGCTTGGTTCTCTCCATCTTCAAAACTTCAGATCATATAAGAAAGCCTCGTTTGAATTTGCAACCACTACGCTTATCATCGGCCCCAACACCGCGGGCAAAACCAATCTGATTGAGGCGGTTTTTCTTCTCTCAACCGGCAAAAGTTTCAAAGGAGGGGATGAAGACGCCATTATGTTCACAGAAGAAGTTGCGCGGGTCAGTACCCAAGGACTTGAAGTTGTTTTTGCAAATCAGGCGGGGCAGGGAAGATTTGTCAAAAAATATCTGGTCAACGGCGTTTCAAAACGCCGGGCCGATTTTGTCGGAAATCTTCCTGCAGTTTTGTTTACGCCGCTTGATTTAGAGCTTATTACCAACGGCCCGAGCATGAGAAGACGCTACTTTGATTTTGTTTTGGAACAAACGGACAGCGACTACGCCCATGCCCGCGCGCAATATGAAAAAGCTATTCGGGCCCGCAACAGGCTTTTGGAGGAAGCAAAAAAACGCGGGCACAAAAGTCAGCAGATTTTCTCATATTGGGATGATCTCTTAATTCAAAACGGCCAAATTATTACCCAAAAAAGAGAGGAGTATACCCAGTATCTCAACCGTTTTTCAAAAGACGTGTTTGATTTTACTATTTCCTATGATAAAAGTGTTATCTCAAAAGAGCGGCTTTTGCAGTACGACCGGGCGGAGGTTGATGCAACGATTACGCTTGTGGGGCCGCACCGTGATGATTTTGAAATATCAATGTTTGTTGATAAAGAAGCAGCGTTGGTGAAAACGTTTGGGAGCCGCGGGCAGCAGCGTCTGGCGATTTTGCAACTCAAAATTATTGAGCTTGCGTTTCTTGAGGAAAAACTGGGAGAGCGTCCGATGCTTCTGTTGGATGATATTTTCTCCGAGCTTGACGAGGGGCATATTGATTTGGTTTTGGAAATGATCGGCAAACAGCAGACAATCCTTACGACAACGCACAAAGAGTTTGTCAAAAACAAATTTTCCAAAGGCATGCATGTGATAGAATTGGGGAAGTAATGGAAACGTTTGACGTTACCAGTTTGAGGAATTTGTACAAGCCTGCATCAAGCTCGCACAAAGGGCAAAACGGCAAGCTTTTGCTTATCGGTGGGTCAAATCTGTTTCATGCCGCAAGCCTCTGGTCACTCAAAATTGCCTCAAGAATTGTTGACATGGTGTTTTACTCATCGGTTCCACAAAATAACGAAATTGTGGCAAAAGCAAAAGAGGAATTTCGCGACGGTATCGTCGTGCCGCGGGAGCGTTTGGAAGATTATATCGGGGAATCTGATTGTATTTTAATCGGTCCCGGAATGCCCAGAGCCGATGGAGAAGAAAAAGGCGATGACGACACAAAAACTCTTACCGAGCGTTTACTCACAAAATATCCCGATAAAAAATGGGTGATTGACGGGGGAAGTTTGCAAACTATTCAGTCTTCGGTTTTGCCGAAACATGCAATTGTCACACCGCATCCGCGAGAATTTGAAATGCTGTTTGGCAAAAAACCAACGGGCGAAATTGCTGTTGAGATAGCACGGAAACTGGGTATTACCATTCTTCTCAAAGGCGAGAAAGATTTGGTATGCTCGCCTAATCAGTGTATGGAAATTTCGGGCGGGAACGCGGGGATGACCAAAGGCGGAACAGGCGATGTTCTGGCAGGACTTGTTGCCGGTTTGTATTGCAAAAATGACGCGTTTTTGTCTGCCGCAGCGGGGAGTTATATCAACAAAAAAGCGGGAGAGAGCTTGTTTAAAAAAGTCGGACTGTATTTCAACGCATCGGATCTTGCCAACGAAATTCCTGTGGTGATGAGAGAGCTGCTGTGATATAATTCCTCCATGGCAGAAGGATCCCCAAAACAATTTGGCGAAATACTAGGCGACATATTGACCGAACTAGGAGTATCGGAAGAAAGAATTGCCCAACTTAAAAATGCCTCAGATTCTCCTGCGGTTAGTAACGCTGGAGAAACGCAGCAGAATTGGGTAACGGTGGTGCCGAATCGTTTCGTAATAACAGGTAACCGAACACCCAATGTGAGCTATTCAGTTCAAGTAAGGGTTCCCGGTTCTTATTCACCCGAAGATCTGCAAGCTTTACGAGAGGGTTTAGGAGTAGTAATTAGAGGAGCTACAAAAGGATTTTTTGATCGGAGAAAGCAAATTGGAAAAATTTTTGATGCGCACAATTTACCACCGGCAAAGAGCTAATTCAATGTTATTATTCTATTCGTCCTCTGCGTTTCCGGCAAGGCGGGAGAGTTGGTAGGTGATAATAACCGCAAGAAGCGTTATCACAACAGCATAAATCAAAAGTGAGATAATGCCGCTTCCCTGGGGCAAAAACTTCTTAATATAGTTGTTGACGACTTCCTGAATGAGACTGTTCCATGCAAGCGCCGCAACGAGGCCAAATCCGCTTGTTGAAAGCGTGACCATTTGTTTGATCAGTTCCGTATGTAGCCTTTTTTCTTTTGCCGTTTTAACTTTGCTCACAAACCAATTATAGCACAAAAAAACAATTGACTATTTTCGGGAAATATGCGTTAATTAAACTATGTACACTCCGAAATTTTCCATCACCAACGCAATCCTCAAAAATATCGGTGTGGTTGAAGCGGCCAGAGAAGTCATAGATCACGCGCCGCTTCTGCCGTATTACGAAAAACAATTTCAAGAGGACGCGCTGGCGCGAACCGTTCATCACGGAACGCACATCGAGGGCAATGAGCTGAATTTATCGCAAGCGGAAAAAGTGCTGTCGGGACAGGATGTTGTTGCCAGGCCTCGAGATATTCAGGAAGTTATCAATTACAGAAAAGTCATGGAATTTATCGAAGAGTCGGCGGAGGAGACAAAAAAACAAATAACAAAGAAGTTTCTACAGGATATTCATACCATGACCGTTGCCAAGATTTTGCCGACAGATAAATGCGGAGTTTTTCGAAAAACCCAAGTCGTTGTCAAAAATAGCGCCACCGGTGAGGTGTCGTTTCGTCCGCCGGCGGCAGATAAGGTTTTGGGGCAAATAGATGATCTTCTTGCGTTTATAAATAGCACGGATATAAAGGATATTCACCCTGTTTTGCAGTCAGGAATTGTACACTATGAATTTGTTCGAATCCATCCGTTTCTGGATGGAAACGGCAGGGTAGGGAGGGCACTCTCGACCTATATTCTCTTTGCGCAGGGGTATGACATCAGAAAATTTTTCTCGCTTGAGGAATACTACGATAAAGACGCGAGTAGCTACTATGAGGCGCTGCAAAGCGTTGAGAAACAGAGTGGTGATTTATCAAAATGGCTTGAATATTTTACGCAAGGTTTGGCAATAGAACTCTCCAAAATAAAAGAGCGTGTGGAGCGCATCTCGGTTGACGGGAAAATAAAAGAAAAACTCGGCGGCAAACCGCTTCTTCTGACAGACCGGCAGTTAAAACTTATCGAATACATTCAACAAGTCGGTTACTTGCAAAACAAAGCATTTGCGAGTCTTTTCCCCATGGTTTCCGAGGATACGATTTTGAATGAGTTGAAAGTCCTTCTGGAAGCTGGTATCATCCATAAAACCGGCGTGACCAAAGGCGCCAAGTACGTAATGAAATAATATGACGTTTGCAAAACTTGCCGATTATTTTGAAAAACTTGAGGCAACCTCTTCGCGATTGAGTTTGATCGAAATTCTTTCCGATTTATTCAAAGCTTCTTCAAAAGAAGAAATTGACAAAATTGTGTATCTGACACAAGGTAGAATCGCGCCGTTTTTTGAAGCGACAGAAATCGGCATGGCGGATAAGACCGTTGCTGAAGCAATTGCCAGAACGTATGGAAAAAAACGTGAGGAAGTTTTGCATTTGTATGGAAAATTAGGCGATATGGGGCTTGTTGCTTTGCAGCTGAGTGAAAAGTTAAAAATTAAAAGTTCAAAATTGACGGTGGATGAGGTTTTTGGTGTTTTGAAAGATATTGCAAAGACATCGGGCTCGGGGACTGTGGAAAAAAGGTTAACACTTTTGTCGGATTTGCTGCAAAAAGTTGACAGTATTTCGGCGAAGCACCTTGTGAGAATTCCTCTTGGAAATCTGCGGCTTGGTATCGGCGATCCGACTGTTTTGGACGGTCTGGCAACGGCAAAACTCGGAGATAAAACAAAGCGAAAACTTCTTGAGGGAGCGTATAACCGGACATCGGATCTGGGACTCATCGCAAAAACTCTGTGGACACACGGTCTGCCTGCTGTGGAAAAACTTGAGGTGACTGTCGGAAAACCGATTAGGTCGGAACTGTGCGAGCGCTTGCCTACTCCGGAAAAAGTCATTGAAAAACTCGGAACCGTTGACGTGCAGTATAAATACGACGGGTTCAGGGTTCAAATCCATAAAGACGGAAAAAATGTTTCGATGTTTTCAAGAAATTTAGAGAACATGACGCACATGTTTCCGGAACTGATTGAGGGAACTCTGCAACAGGTAAAAGCACACAGCGTAATTTTGGATACCGAAGCGCTGGCGTACAATCCGGAGTCTGAAGAGTTTCTGCCGTTTCAGGAAACGACAAAACGAAGAAGAAAATACAAGATAGAGGAGACCGCAAAACTCTTGCCTTTGAAAGCTTTTGTGTTTGATATTTTGTACAAAGACGGAAAATCTTTGATTGACAAGCCTTTAACGCAGCGCATTTCTGTTTTGAAAGAGACGATACAGGAAGACGGCACTTTAATTTCAACAAAAAACCAGACTATCAAAGACGCAAAAACGCTCTCACTTTTGCTTGAGGACGCGATTTCAAAAGGTTTGGAGGGAGTTGTGGTGAAGCGTTTGGACAGTCTGTATGAAGCAGGAGGACGAAATTTCAACTGGGTAAAACTCAAAAGGCACTCATCAGGTGAACTGCATGACACCATTGACTGCGTGATTTTGGGTTACATTTTCGGACGGGGAAAACGAACGGCCTTTGGAGCGGGAGCGCTGCTTGTGGGTGTGTATGACGATAAAAAAGACGAGTTTGTGACCGTGAGTAAAATCGGTACAGGTTTAACCGATGTCGAGTGGCGCGAAATTCACAAACGGGCGGACAAAATAAAAGTTGATCACAAGCCGGCGCGCGTCAACAGTTTGACAACGCCGTCTGTTTGGATAAAGCCTGAAATTGTCATTGAGATTTTGGCCGATGAAATAACTCGTTCTCCCATTCATACTGCCGGCGCAGAGGTTTTAAAAGAAGGCGTCAAAGAACCGGGTTACGCGCTTCGGTTTCCTCGTTTAGTTTCGTTTCGAAACGCCGACAAAAAAGCGGAAGACGCAACAACAGTAAAAGAACTTATTGAAATGTACAAACAACAGGGAAAAAAGTAATGGAGTTTGTTGCAGACCTTCATCTTCACTCCAAATATAGCAGAGCGGTTTCGCAATCAATGACCTTGCCGATTATTGCACGGTGGGCTGCGAAAAAAGGTTTGGATATTGTTTCCGCTTGTGACTTCACACATCCTTTGTGGCTTCGGGAAATTAAAAACCAACTCCAGGAAAGTTCGGAAGGATTGTACAAGTTAAAAGTTAAAAGTGAAACTTTAAAAGTTGACGAGGTACGATTTTTACTTTCAACCGAAATTGCAAGCATCTACAAACAGGGAGAAAAACTGCGAAGAATTCATAATCTTTTATTTGCTCCAAATTTTGAAACCGTTGAGAAAATAAACGTCGAGCTTGTCAAACGGGGAGCGAATTTAACGGCAGACGGCAGGCCGATTATCGGACTTTCCAGCCGGCAACTTCTGGAACTTGTTCTCTCAATTGATCGAAAAATCATGCTTATTCCTGCGCACATCTGGACGCCGCATTTCGGCATTTACGGCTCTGCAAGTGGCTTTGACAGTCTGGAAGAAGAGTTCGGTGACTATGCAAAACATAT
>DATIIG010000092.1:0-7051 GCA_035479835.1 Saccharimonadales bacterium (SeqCode)
GGAGCAAAAAGTAAACTTAACGATTACCGATACCGCTTTGGCACAACTTGCAAAAGAGGGATATGACCCGCTCTATGGCGCACGGCCTTTGCGAAGACTTATTCAAACAGCGATTGAAAATCCGATTGCCCTTCTTCTTATTCAAAAAACATTTGTTGAGGGAGATACGATTTTGGTTGATTATGACGGTACAAAAGCAGCATTTGTTTTTACAAAAACCGCCTCAGCCCCGATTGAATCGGGACAAGCGCAGGGGCAAACACCTCCCGCGGCCGTGACAAACGGAGCGCTAAATCAAACCCCGTCAAACGGCATGCCTTCCTCACCGATGCCGCCGCCTCCGACGGTTTCTGCAGACGGCACACAAATGCAGCCGGCTCAACCTGCAGCGCCGCAAACGCAGGTTTAACGATATGAACATACAAGGTTTGCTCCAAAAACCTCTTTCCTTTCTGCGAAATACAACAAGGAAACAAAAAATTATTGTCGCGGCACTGGGTACGATTATTATTTTTCTATTTGGTATCTTCGCATTTGTAAGCAGTACGCAAAAACCTGCTGTCGATAATTCCTATAAAACATGGAAAATACTTTTGAGTTACAGCGTACCGAAGGATTCTCTGACGCTTAAAAGTCTTACGCTTCTTAATCAAACCATCCGTCCCGACTATCGTTTGCAAAAATTTTCATCATACAAACTTCTAATGCTAAATAAAAAAAATGACATTTTATACCAGACAGGGATTCCTATCGTTGATAGTGTTGTTGAAGATGTGGGAAGTCAGAGCACATCGACATATCCGGGAAACATTGAGAGTTTGGTATTTGTTCCATGGAGAGAGGGTGCAATAGAAATTAGAATAATTAGAGACAAAAAAACAATGCTGGATATTTCTCTCCCACAACAAAACTCTTTTAACGTTTTATCGCAGACATTTGCGGAGGGGATTCAGAGAGCAGACGGGAGAACTTGCGGGCCGCTGCAGACAGTTATTATAAACGATAATTATACGAATATCGCGCATTTTCGAAGTGACGTCCAGCGAATTGAAAATATTTTCCGAAGTACCGCTCCTTACAGTACGACACCAAACTTATTTGATTTTAAAGAGATCGACCAGCCGCAAAATTATGGATGCAAACAAATAGGTCTTCCTGCATGTTTTACAACAAAAAGGCCAGCTGCAATAAATGTTGCAACAAGCGCATACCCGGAAGCAGGCGCCTTGGTGGTACTTACAGACAGTTTAGACGCACCTCCGGCCGGAGTTGCACGAGGAGTTTCTTCGCCAGGGAGCATGATTGGATTTTTTTCAAATTACGCCAATGATTTTCAGGATGCCGGCCCTCATGAGTTTGAAGGTCATGGAATAGGTTGGCTTTATGATACGTATGTTTTAAAAGATCCCGCGTCGCTAGGATTATCAAAAAATCTTTTTTTATCTTCTGCAAGTAAGCGGACTAACTGTAGCGATAATCCAAACGGTGAATCGTGGTGGAAAACCGCGGATCCAAATTCAGGTGTTTTTCCCGGCAGTTGTTATTCTCCTGATTATTATTCACCGTATCATCCGACCTGTGCCGGAAGCTCAATAGCTATAAGTTTGGGTAATCAAGGCATTATGAGTGCGATCGGGTGCGCGCAAGGAAACTTCACACCAGTTGAATCGTATTGGATTACACATAATATTTTACCCGAATTTGCAGCATGTCCGACACCAACACCTAGCCCTTCTCCAACCCAAACGATTTCTTCAGGGAATAACAGCGTGCATGTTGTTGTTTATATTGATACCAATAACAATCAAACCAAAGATTCGGGTGAGGCGGGACTGACTAACGCAAAAGTGACTCTGTCCGGGCCGGGAGTTTCAAAAACACAATTCACCGATGGTAACGGAACGACTGATTTTACGAGTTTATCCGGTGGAGATTTTACTATAAAAGTTGACGCGTCGCTTTTACCCGAGCCGCTATTTGCAGCCATTTCTCTGCCGACAGGTAAACAATCGAAAAACAATATACTAATTCCCGTTTCGCCGCAATCAGTTCTTTCTCCAACGCCGATAACATCGTCCGGTTCTCCGACACCGGATACAACAAATCCGACGGAGGTAAAATATACCTGCAAAATGCAACCGGACTGCAACACGCCCGGCGCTGATTTACAACTATGCACGCTTATCTGTACGGCTACAACAAGCACCACCGAGCCGACTCCGTCAGGTCCCAGAGCGTGGTGTCCGGACTCACTCGGATATGGAAAAGAACCTTTTTTCCCTTATCTTGACGAAAAAATGCGGGAGCTTTTTACAGGACTCGTACCGGCAGATAGCACGTGTAAATGCGTTCCCTCAGACAGTAAATTGCATTGTGAAAATAATAAAGTTGTCGGATGCGAACAAGGAGAACTTGACTATACTTCAAGCGGACTGCCTGACAAATGCAGCAGGTTGGCAAAACAGTATCCGGTATGCGACAATGTTCCCACAGGTTATTACTGTATCGGCAAACCGGTTATCTATCTGTATCCTACAAAAGATACTCTCGTAAATGTGAAACTTGATATTCCCGGAACTGTTACGGTTTCAGATCCGAAATATCCAGACGCAACCGGTTGGCAGAACGTTTTGGCGCATCCTGACGGGACTTTGGACTATCAAAACAAAACGTATCACGAGTTGTATTATGAAACTTCAGTAAGCAAAAGCATTGTTCCTCAAACGGGTATACTGGTTGCGACCGGTGACTTAAAGCAGAAACTTACAAGCATTACTTCAAAACTTGGATTATTACCCGCCGAACAGCAGGAGTTTCTTGAATATTGGTTACCGAAACTTCAAGCTTTACATAGCAACTATATTTTTGTTTCTTTGCTTTCTCAAGAGCAGAAAGATAGTGTTGATAAAGTTTCAATAAGTCCGCAACCCGATACATTGATTGAGTATTTGTTTACCTTTAAGGGAGTAGAATATCCATTTGCATTTGCGCAATGGAAACTTCCTCAAACTCCGCCGCAAAGAGTCGGGTTTACCGCGGTTGAGTGGGGAGGGACGATTTTACATTAGTTTTGTAAAACCACAATTTGGTCAGCTCTACAATGACAAAATACACAATTACAATTCCCACAATATACATCCAAAACAGAGGCGGAACTTTTACGAACTGAAAAATACTGCCAAGTGTTGTTTGTGTTATTAACGCACTTGAGAAAGCGGCAGTAAGGGCAAAAAGTGTGAGTAAAACCGACGGTTTGCTTTTGAGAAACGGAACTTTTTTTGTTCTGATTGCAAATATTATCAGCGATTGGGTAATAACCGACTCGATAAACCAACCGGTTCTGAAAAATGCGATCGACGCGTTAAAAATAGAAAGTAAAATTGCAAACGTTGCCAAATCAAAAACAGAACTGATCGGCCCGAATGTAAAAATAAATTTTTTAAGATTACTCATATCCCAGTGCTGCGGCTTTTCAATCTCTTCTGAGTCAACATTATCGGTGGGGATTGCAAGTTGGGATACGTCATAAATAAGATTATTCAAAAGTATTTGTATCGGAAGCATCGGCAAAAACGGCAAGAAAATCGATGCAATGCTGACCGAAAACATGTTCCCGAAATTTGAACCCGTTCCCATGTAAATATATTTCATCGTGTTTGCAAACGTTTTTCTCCCTTCAATAATTCCGTCCTGCAACACTTTGAGTGATTTGGTAACCAGAATAATATCCGCTTCGCTTTTTGCGATATCAACGGCATTTTCAACCGAAATACCCACATCCGCTGCTTTTATTGAAGGCGCGTCATTGACTCCGTCTCCCATATAACCCACGCTAAAACCCGCACTGCGAAGCGCTTGCACAACGCGGGCTTTTGTTTGGGGAGTGAGTCGCGCAAAAATCGTTGTTTCTTTAACACGTTCTCTAAGTTTTTCATCGCTGAGATTTATAAGATCTTTTTCAACCATAATCCCGTCAATGGGAATTGAAAGATCAGTGCAGATTTTTTTGGTGACCAGTTCGCTGTCTCCCGTTAAAATTTTAAGCGTTACTCCGGCATTTTCCAGCGCTTGTAAAACGACTTTAACTTCATGTTTGGGCGGGTCCATAAACGCCGTAAATCCTATAAAGATAAGATCCTTTTCATCAGCCGCTTCATACGTCTTTTTTTTCTCAACGTTTTTGTGGGCAACAGTCAAAACACGATACCCGTCACTTTCAAGCTCACTTAAGCGAGTTTGCAATTTTTTCAAAACCCCGGCAGTTAATGGTTTTGCATTTCCGTTTTCATCAACGTGTTTGATCACTTCCCACATACTGTCAGCGGCACCTTTGGAAATCAAAATCGTTTCCTTTTCTTTTGCAGCAACAATCGATAAACGCTTCCTCATAAAATCAAACGGAATTTCATCAATTTTTATAAATCCTTTTTCATGCCCCTCTTTGTGCGCCAGTATTGCCTCATCGAGGGGATTTTTTACATTTGACTGAAAAAAACTGTTTACGTACGCAAGGCGAAGTACATTTTTATCTTCCTCCCCGTCCGAGTTTTCGTAGCGCTCAAGTATGATTTTGTTTTGCGTAATCGTTCCGGTTTTATCCGTACACAAAACATTCATGCTGCCGAAGTTTTGAATTGCGGGAAGATGTTTTACAATAACGCCTTTTTTTACCATACGCAGTGCGCCGCGGGAGAGATTAACGGTCACAATTGCGGGTAAAAGTTCGGGAGTCAGTCCCACAGCAAGCGCCAGAGAAAACAAAAGCGAGTCATAAATATTATGTTTCAAAACCGCATTAACTCCGAAAAGAACCAGTGCCAGAACAACGGTGAGCTTTGCAATTAAAACCCCGAAATCTTTGAGTCCTTTTTCAAAATCCGTTTCCTCTTTGACCAGCGATAATGTATCGGCAATTTTTCCAAACTCTGTTTCTTTGCCGATTTTCTCAACCCGCGCGACACCTTCACCATTTAAAACCGTTGTTCCCATCATGGCAGTTTGTTTTTCTTCTTTTTGCGCAGGAAACGACTCGCCGGTTATCACCGACTGATCAATATGCAGATCTTTTGCAAAAAGAACGGTAACATCAGCGGGCACGACGTCCCCGATTGCAAGAATAACGATGTCACCCACCGTTACATGAGAAATCGGTACTTCTTCAATGTGTCCATCCCGATAGACCGACGCTTTCACAACCACGCGCTTTTGTAAGCTCTCAACTGCTTTTTCGGATCGGTACTCCTGAAAAAAATCAACACAAACGCTAAATAAAACGATTGCGAAAATGATGACAAACTCGGCGATGTCACGAGTAAAAATTGAGAGAAAAGACGCGACAAGCAGGATAAGAACCAAGGGATTGGTAAATTTCGCAAAAAATGCTTTGAGAGCGCTGTAGCGCTTTTTGTCTACTATTATATTAGGGCCGTATTTTCTCAACCGGGCTAATGCTTCTATCTTTGTGAGACCGAAGTTTTTTCCCTGATTTTCCAAAAACGCGATGTGTTGGACAGAAGTTTGAGTCACTATTCCAGTATATCAGGAATTAATATTTCATTACTCTGGTCGGGGCGGGAGTCGGCCCCGATTGAATCGGGGTAGGAGTTACCGTTGCGGAACCTGTTGCGGGAGTTGTCTGTTGCATAATAAGCGGATGTTCCATGACTTCTTCTTCAACTTTATCTTTTGCTTTTACTGCCAAAATCGCAACCAGAATTACACCGATCAGAAGAACAATCATAAATCCGACACCCAGTGTTAAGAGCGGATGATCTGCAAAGCTTGAGGAAAGGCTGTGATGCTTATGAAGCGGGCTTGTTCGTCTGACACTTTTTCGTTTCTTGGCCATATACTATTATGGAAATAAAACTTCGTCGCTGTCAAGAGCTTATAGAAAATGACTATCTGCTGTTGAAGCATGAGCGTAAATTTGGTATACTAGGACAGTTAAAAGCTGAAAGTGAATAATTTACAGTTAATTGAGGGAATTTTTAACTTTTCATTTTTCATTTTTAATTTATCATATGCCGGCAGTACAAAGAAGCGAATTTACATTAGCACTCAATCAAGTCGCCAACGAGCGCGGCGTTGATGCCTCGGTAGTTCTCGAAACCGTCAAGAACGCGATTCTGGCCGCATACCGCAAAGATCACCCGGATGTTGAAACGGAAGAATACAGCGCTACCCTTGATCCTCAAAACGGCGAGGCGCACATATTTTACAAAGAAAAAGATGTTACCCCACCGGGATTTGGCCGCATTGCCGCCCAAACCGCAAAGCAGGTAATTCTGCAAAAAATCAGAGAAAAAGAAAAAGAAGCAATCCTTTCCGATTATCGTGTACGTATCGGTACTATTGTAAACGGCATGGTGCTTCGATTCGCAGGACCAAATATTATTGTTGACATCGGCAAAACCGAGGCGATTATGCCGTCATCAGACCAAATTCCCAATGAAAAATACCATCTCAACAAACGCATGAGCGTATACCTTTCGGAAATTAAAGAAGGATTAAAAGGCGAGGAAATTATCGTATCGCGCGCATCAACAGGGCTTATTGAAGGATTGTTTAAGCGAGAAGTTCCCGAAGTCGCGTCGGGAAGTGTTGAGATAAAAGCAATTGCTCGGGAACCGGGCAATAGAACAAAAATCGCCGTTTTTTCAAATCAGTCGGGAATTGATCCGGTCGGAAGTTGTGTCGGGCAAAAAGGAGTTCGGGTGCAGGCGGTTATTCAGGAATTTGAGGGAATTGAGAAAATCGATATTATCCAGTGGCAGGAAAACGCGAAAAATTATATTGCCCAGGCACTTTCTCCGGCAAAAAATGTGGAAGTAGACGTTGATGAAAAAGAAAAACTCGCGCGAGTGAAAGTTCCGGCAGATGAGCTCTCATTGGCGATCGGCAGAGACGGACAGAATGTTCGGTTGGCATCAAAACTGACCGGATACAGAATTGAGATTGAGGGTATTGAGGCGGAGAAAAAAGAGACGCAAGAGGATTCAAAAGATCAAAAAGTAGAGAAAGCTGCGTAATATGAAAATACGTTTTCTCT
>DATIIG010000093.1:0-9911 GCA_035479835.1 Saccharimonadales bacterium (SeqCode)
AGCGTTATTGTAGCCCGGGCACTTCCTGATGTTCGCGACGGATTAAAACCCGTTCATCGTCGCATTCTCTACGGTATGCAGCAAATGGGAGTGGTTCACAACAGTAAATTTACAAAAAGCGCGAAAATTGTCGGAGAAGTCATGGGTAAATTTCATCCTCACGGAGATGTACCCATTTATGATTCTTTGGTTCGTATGGCTCAGGATTTTTCCATGCGCTATCCGCTGGTTCAGGGTCAGGGAAACTTCGGATCTATGGACGGAGATCCGCCCGCCCACATGCGCTACACCGAAGCTCGAATGGCGGCAATTACTGCCGAGATGCTTTTTGATATCGACAAGGAAACCGTTGATTTTACTCCCAATTTCGACGCGACGGAAAAAGAACCGACTTTTCTTCCCGCAAAACTTCCTAATTTGCTTCTTATGGGCAGCGAGGGAATTGCCGTTGGTATGGCAACAAAAATTCCGCCGCACAATCTGGGTGAAATTATAGACGCGGTTGTCTATATGATCGGCAAAACAAAAGTTGCCAAACAGGAAAAAATTTCCGATCGCTCGACCGCTTCGTCTATCCCACAACTCACCAGCGATCTTTCCGTGGAAGAGCTTTTGGAATTTGTAAAAGGTCCCGATTTCCCAACAGCAGGGAGTATTTATGACATAACCGAAATCAGAAATGTGTATACCACGGGGCGGGGAAGAATTATTATCCGGGGTAAAGCCGACATAGAAGACATCGGTCAGGGGAAAAGCGCAATTATTATTACCGAGCTCCCATATCAAGTGAATAAAGCGCTGTTGGTAGCCCGCATTGCCGACTTGGCAAAAGAGAAAAAGATTGATGGAATATCGGACCTTCGCGACGAATCGGATAGGCACGGCGTGCGGGTTGTGGTCGAGTTAAAACGTGACGCAACTCCGAAAAAAGTTCTCAACAATCTCTACAAATACACGGCACTACAAACCATTTTCCCGGCAAACGTCGTTGCGCTGGTTGACGGAACTCCTCAGACACTGAATTTAAAATCTATTCTTCTTGAGTATGTAAAACACCGATATTTAGTTGTTGCCAGAAGATCCGAATTTGAGCTGCGACAGGCAAAAGCCCGCCTTCATATTCTCGAAGGTCTCAAAATTGCCGTTGATCATATTGACGCCGTAATAAAAACAATTCGGGAATCAAAAGATCAGGATGACGCAAAGAAAAATTTAATGACCAAGTTCAAACTCTCCGAGCTGCAAGCCACGGCAATATTGGATATGCAACTGCGAAGACTCGCGGCTCTTGAGAGACAAAAGATTGATGACGAATACAAAATGGTGAAAGAAACCATTGATTATTTAGAGGATCTGCTGATGCATCCCGCAAAAATTCTCACTGTTATTAAAGATGAGTTGGCAAAGCTTAAAGAGAAATATGCGGACGCCAGACGTACTAAGGTTTTCAAAAGCAAAGTCGGTGAATTTTCGGAAGAAGATCTTATTCCTAACGAACCCACTGTCATAACGCTGACTACAACAGGATATATCAAGCGCCAATCGCTCAATAGTTTTCGTACGCAGCATCGCGGCGGCAAGGGTATTAAGGGCATGACGACAAAAGATGAAGACAGTATTTTACATATCCGCTACGCGCAAACGCATGATAATATTTTGTTTTTCACCAACAAAGGAAAAGTATATCAGCTGCGCGCGTTTGAAATTGCAGAAAGCAGCAGAACCAGCAAAGGCAGCGCGATCGTAAATTTACTCAATATTGAAAGCGGAGAAAAAGTCGAGTCGTTTATCGTCTACAAAAAAGACGCAAAAGAAGGACACGTATTCTTAACAACCCGAAACGGCACCGTGAAAAAATCCAAACTTTCCGAATTTACCAACATCCGCCGCGGCGGTATTGCAGCAATCAAACTTGATAAAAATGACGAGCTTGTCTGGAGCAATATGACAACAGGTGATGATGAAGTAATCATCGTTACCAAAAACGGCAAAGCGATCAGGTTTTCGGAAAAAGCAGTCAGGCCTATGGGCAGAAGCACAATCGGAGTACGGGGAATAAAACTGACCGCCGATGATGAAGTAATCGGTATGGATGTTGTTTCAAAAGGCGACAAAGCTGACATTTTGACTATCATGGCAAACGGACTCGGCAAAAAAACGCTTGTCAGCCAGTTTCATCTCCAAACCAGAGGCGGACAGGGAGTAAAAGTCGCAAATGTCACTGCAAAAACGGGAAAAGTTGTTCTGGCACAGGTTATTCCGCCGGGTTGCGAGGAAGTTATCATCACATCAAAACGAGGACAAATCGTAAAACTTGAACTCAAGTCCGTTCCGCGTCTTTCACGCGCCACTCAGGGTGTGATTTTAATGCGATTTTCAAAAGCAGCGGATAATGTAACCGCCGCGACGTGTCTTGCGCAAGCCTAAATCTCATGAGAATTGACGGACGCGAAATCGCAAAAGAAATTCTTCAAGATCTTCAACGCCGCGTAGATATTCTCAGAACCAAAAACATTGTTCCAAACTTGGCAATTATTTTGGTTGGGGAAGATCCTGCCTCTCTGAGTTATGTAAAACAAAAAGTTTTAAAAGCATCCGAAATCGGCGCGGTCGCAGATGTCATCAATCTTCCCGTAACAATTTCTGAAAAAAAACTTCTTGAAAAAATTAAAAAATTAAACGATGACAAAAATGTTCATGGCATTATTGTCCAGCAGCCGCTCCCGAAACAAATAAATTTACAAACATTGTATGCAGCAATCAATCCGCAAAAAGACGTTGACGGATTTTGCGCCAACTCTCCCTTTACCATGCCGCTGGCCGTTGCGGTTATAAAGATTTTGGAAAAAATATATTCAGAAATAGAAAGGGCGACAGGCCTGCCCGCCAAAGCCTTAGCGACGGCGGGACCCCGAGCATTCAAAACTTGGCTGCAAAATAAAAATATTGTCGTTATCGGAAAAGGGGAGACCGGCGGTGGACCGGTCATTTCGCTTTTGAAAAAAATGAACTGCAAAGTAGACGTTATCGATAGCAAAACACATAATCCTGATGAACTTTTACAAAACGCGGATATTGTCATCACCGCTGTGGGCAAAGCGGGGATTGTAAGATCTGAAATGATAAAGCATGAAGCAGTGCTTATCAATGTCGGCATGCATAAAGAAGCGGATGGGAAATTGCACGGAGATTACGAAGAAGAGGACATTAAAGACATCGCGTCATTTTATACTCCGACCCCGGGAGGAGTCGGCCCCGTCAACGTCGCGATGCTCTTGGCAAACGTCATCCAATCCGCAGAAAGTATCGCTGCATAACATTTTCGGGGTTGACGAAAGAGGAAAAATTTAGTATAGTTAAACCTCAGAGGCGGTTCGCCCACCTTGGAGTTTCGGGCGACATAAAGCTTCTGTTTTTTTATGCCTGATAATGATCAAATAGAGAAAATTAACGGCGATTTCAAAGGCAAAGACGTTATTTCTATTGATCAGTTCGACCGCCGGTCATTTGAAAAAATTTTTACCGCCACTGATCAAATCATCTCCCAAAAAGATTCTCCTCATATCCAAACGCTTTTAGGTGGAAAACTTGTAACGCTTCTTTTTTTTGAACCGTCAACCCGCACATTCAGCTCATTTTCCGCTGCGGTAAAACGCCTTGGCGGACAAACGCTTGAATACCAAAACCCGATGCAGACATCATCCGCGGTAAAAGGAGAAACGCTCGAAGACACAATAAAAGTTTTTGAAAATTATTCGGACGCGATTGTCCTTCGTCATCCAGAAATCGGCGCACCCGAGAAAGCAGCGCAAGCTGCTTTTTTTTCGCCCATCATTAATGCCGGCGATGGAGCAGGGGAGCACCCGACACAAGCGATGCTTGATTTATATACAATTTATCAAAAGTTCGGAAAAATTGACGCAGTTAAAGGACTCGTTTGCGCCGATGCATTATATGGAAGAGGCGTACACTCTCTGATAAAAGCATTCGGTCTCTTTCAAAACGTTACGCTGTATCTTCTCACGCCGGAAGAATTAAAACTTTCCCAGGAGCTCCTATCGGACTACAAAAAGAGGGGAGTAAACATCGTTGAAATTCATAATGAAGCTGATATTCCCAATGATTGTCATTTCTGGTATTGGACGAGACTTCAAAAAGAAAGATATAACGAGGAGAAAAATATAAAAATGTTTCGCCTCACGCAAAAACTCCTTGATGAAAAGGGAAATAAAGATATGATAGTTTTGCATATTCTACCAAGAATTGATGAAGTTGACATAGAAACCGATGCAGATCCGCGGGTTATTTATCTAACAACTCAGGTGAAAAACGGAATGTATATACGCATGGCACTTCTTGGTTTGGTTTTGGGTTCATTATGACAGGCAAGCTTCTTCTGGAAGACGGATCACAGTTTGAAGGAATATCTTTCGGCGCGAACACAAGCGTTGCCGGCGAAGTCGTTTTCTCAACCGGTATGGTCGGCTATCCGCAAGGCATGACCGACCCTTCGTTTGAGGGACAAATTCTCATTTTCACCTATCCGATCATCGGCAGTTACGGCGTCCCGGACAAGTCGCAGTGGGAAAGTGACCGCATTCATACCTCAGGCATCGTAGTCTCGCAATATATTGACACGCCGTCAAGTTACAGCAGCAAACAAACGCTGAGTAGCTGGCTCAAAAGTCAAAATATCCCCGGACTTGAGATAAAAGACACCAGACTTTTGACTCAAAAAATCCGCAGCAGCGGCGCGATGCTGGGAAAAATTATTTTAGACAAAAATGTAGCCGACTATGATCCAAACTCTGAAAACATTGTCGCGAATGTTTCCACAAAAAAAATAACGGAGTTGTTGCCGGAAGGAAATACTTATAAAAAAACAGTGCTGCTTGTTGATTGCGGCGCGAAAAATAATATTGAGCGAAGTTTTCTCAAGCGGGGAGTTCGCGTTTTTAAAGTCCCCTGGGACTTTGATCCGTTTGTAAATCCTTCCATTCCTTTTGACGCGCTGTTTATATCAAACGGCCCCGGCGACCCCAAAATGGCGACAAAAACAATTGCAATGATTAAAAAAGCTTTGCAAACAGACATTCCGATTTTGGGAATTTGTCTGGGAAATCAGCTCCTTGCACTTGCAGCAGGAGGGGATACCTATAAGTTGAAATTCGGGCACCGGAGTCAAAATCAACCGTGTTTACTTGCGGGGAGCAAACGCTGTTTTATCACTACCCAAAATCACGGCTTTGCCGTTTCCAATGATTTGCCCAAAGGCTTCAAACCCTGGTTTACCAACGCAAATGATAACTCAAATGAAGGTATTATTCACCAGAGTCGACCTGTTATGTCGGTACAATTTCACCCCGAAGCAACACCCGGCCCCACCGATTGCGAATGGATTTTTGATTACTTTCTGGAAAAACTATGAAACCGAAAAAAGTTCTCATCCTCGGATCCGGTGCTTTGAAAATAGGGGAGGCGGGAGAGTTTGATTATTCCGGTTCCCAAGCAATTAAGGCGTTAAAAGAAGAAAAAATTTATACCGTTTTGGTAAACCCCAACATCGCGACATTTCAAACTTCAAAAAATTTGGCTGATACAGTTTATTTTTTACCGGTCACGCCGTTTTTTGTTGAAAAAGTTATTGAAAAAGAAAAACCCGATGCAATTTTACTCTCCTTCGGCGGACAAACAGCACTTAACTGCGGACTTGCATTGCGGAAAAAAGGAATACTCAAAAAACATCATGTCAAAGTTTTGGGAACACCTGTTGCGGCAATTGAACTGACAGAAGACAGAAAAAAATTTGCCGACCATTTGCGCAAAATCGGCATCCCGACACCTATCTCAAAAACCGCGCAAAATTTTAAGCAGGCGCTAAAAATTGCCAAACAAATCGGCTATCCTGTCATGATCCGCTCGGGTTTTGCTCTGGGCGGACAGGGGTCGGGCGTTGCAAAAAATCAAAAAGAACTTGAACAAATTTGTGAAAAAGCGTTTGCGTTTGGTCCGCAGATTTTGGTCGAGCAGTACCTGCATCACTATAAAGAAATTGAGTATGAGGTGGTGCGGGACAAAGACGACAACTGCATAACAGTCTGCAATATGGAAAATATGGATCCGCTCGGGATTCATACCGGCGAGTCGATTGTTGTTGCGCCAAGCCAAACGCTAACCAATCAGGAGTATCACACGCTTCGTGCCGTTTCGATAAAGATTGTGAGAAGTCTGGGAATAGTAGGCGAGTGCAATGTGCAATTCGCGCTAAATCCCAAGCCAAAAGAGTTGGAAAGTGAAGCGGGTGACGCCCGTGGGGGACCCCCATCGAGTGCCCGCAGCGACAGCGAGGACATCGGATGGGGGAAACGGGCGGCAGGACCCGCAAACCAAGCAACTGCACTTGATTTCTATGTCATCGAAGTCAATGCCCGGCTTTCCAGAAGCAGCGCCTTGGCAAGTAAAGCCACCGGTTATCCGCTTGCGTATGTTGCCGCAAAACTCGCGCTTGAGAAAAATCTGACGGAAATCAAAAACAAAGTTACCGGTGTCACGCAGTCGTGTTTTGAACCGTCACTAGATTATATTGTTGTTAAAATTCCGCGATGGGACATTGAGAAATTTAAAAACGCGAATGACCAAATCGGTACCTCAATGAAATCGGTGGGGGAAGTCATGGGAATTGGAAGAACATTTGAAGAAGCGTATCAAAAAGCTATAAGAATGCTTGATTTGGATCTTGAGGGAGCAACGGACGAAAAAATGCTGACAGGCAAAAGCTCGCTTACCCGGTCACTTGAAATTCCGACTCCCAAACGCATGTTTGCTCTGTCGCACGCGCTTAGAGAAAATATATCTGTTGAAAAAATTTATTCATTAACCGGCATTGATCCATGGTTTTTGCAAAGAGTAAAAAATATTGTTGATACGGAAAAAAATATCAGTTCCGAACAAGATTTATCTCCAGAAAATTTACTCAGATTAAAACAACTGGGCTTTTCAGATAAACAAATCGGGAGTAGAATTAAAAAAACAGGGCTTGAAATTCGAGAGCTTCGCAAGCGTTATAAAATCGTACCGGCAATTTTTCAAATTGATACACTAGCAGGAGAGTTTCCCGCAAAAACGAATTATCTTTATACTACCTATAACGGTAACCACAGCGACGTAGAACCGACTCAAAAGAAGGGCGTTATAGTCCTTGGTTCCGGACCGTACCGCATCGGCTCATCGGTTGAGTTTGACTGGACAAGCGTCGCCACAGTTTTACGTTTGAAAAAACATAATAAAGAATCAATCATTATCAATTGCAATCCCGAAACCGTCTCAACAGACTACGATATTTCTGACCGGCTATATTTTGAGGAACTTACGTTTGAACGTATCGCCGATATTTACGAATTTGAAAACCCTACGGGAATTATTATATCTGTAGGCGGACAAACGCCTAACAACCGCGCGCAGTCGCTCAAAAATTACGGATTTGAAATCTTGGGAACCGACCCTGTTGATATCAATAGGGCAGAGGATAGGACGAAATTTTCAAAGCTACTCGATACGCTGCATATTTCCCAACCGCAGTGGGATAAGTTTTCAAATATTACCGCGGCGCTGACGTTTTGCGACAGCGTCGGTTATCCGGTTCTGATCCGCCCCTCGTATGTTTTATCCGGCACACTGATGCGCGTTTGCCACAACAAAGAAGAGCTGAGCAGTTTTCTCAAACACGCGGGTGAAATTTCAAAAGAATATCCGATAACCGTTTCGAAATTTATTCAGGGCGCAAAAGAAATAGAACTTGACGCCGTTGCAGCCGGTGGGGAAATACAAACATGTATTATTTCAGAACACGTAGAAAACGCGGGCGTTCACTCGGGAGACGCGACAATTGTTTTGCCCCCGCAAAAAATCAACGCTGAAACGCACAAAAAACTTGAAGATATTGCAAAGAAACTGGCGTCAAATTTGCATATTAGCGGCCCGTTTAATATTCAATTTCTTGCAAAAGACAACGATGTTTCGGTTATAGAAATTAATCTTCGCTCATCCAGAACATTTCCGTTTATTTCAAAAGTCACCGGAATAAATCTTATTGATCTTTGCGTTGACGCGTTTTTTGAAAAAGCCGGTACCTCGTCCAAACAAACCCTAAAGCCGATGAATTTTGTCGCGGTGAAAGCCCCGCAGTTTTCATTTGCCAGACTTACCGGGTCAGACCCGGTAACCCACGTTGAAATGGCATCAACGGGCGAAGTGGCATGTTTTGGAGAAGATATTGAGGAAGCGTTTCTCAAAGCGGAACTTTCAGTCGGCGGAAAAATTCCTCAGACGGGAATATTTCTCAGCCTTGGAGGAGATGAAAACAAAAACCGCTTTTTAGACGGAGCGGGAGAATTGGTTAAGCTCGGACTTCCGATTTTTGCAACCGTTAACACAGCACAGTTTTTAAGAGAACACGGCATAGAAGCAAGTCATGTATACAAAATTCATGAAAAGCAGGGACCCAATGCCCTGGAAATTTTCAATGCCGGGAAAATTGACCTGGCAATAAATATTGTAGAGGCGGGCATTGCCGAGGATGTACAGGATTACTACGCGCTTCGCCGGGCCGCGGTTGATCACAACATTCAGCTCTATACCAACAGACAAAAAGCCCTGCTTTTTGTAAAAGCGCTTGTTGAAAAGAATATCGAAAAACTTCCGATAAAATCCTGGTCAGAGTACCTCTAACGAATAACTAATAACAAATCACGAATAGCTTATTATTGTAGCGGGGTGGTGGTAGGCGCTGTTTGAATAGTAGTCGGGAAAGCGCTCGACGTTGACGTCTGCGAAGAAGTAATTGTAATGTTTGCGCCTGTTGCCGCTTTCAGAACCGTTGGTGAAACTCCCTGAGCGGTTACAATAGTCTGCGGCAAAATGGCAAGCGTAGTTATATCTCCGACTTTTCCGATAACTTTAAATTGTATTGTCGCAACGGCTCCGTCACCGGATACCCCGTCTGTACCAAGCGGTACCGCAATCATGTACGTAATTCTGCCCGTTGTCGGATCGGTTTTATTCAAAATGACATTGCTATGTGGAAAAAATGTTCCAGGGGAAAGCACAACACCGCTGAGAACTTTGGGGTCATACTGCAGTTCAAGTTGCAAGCCTGTCATTTTGTTTGTTCCGGTTGAAACATTTACCGTAGCAAGTGACGCCGCTGCGCTGACAACGGTGCTGTATGGAATTTGAAATGTATCGGGAGAAATAGAAACGACCGTGTGGGCAGGCGATACGGTGGGGGTCGGAACAACTTGGCTGACTTTTGAAGGCGACGGCTGCTTGGGCCATGCAATATAGAGAAGTAAAACAACGGCGATGATAAGAGCCAGAATAAGAAGAAGTGTTCGGGTAGGCAGTACTCTCATAAATGTTTCCTATTTCTTTTGTATCAGGTAATCGTTTGTTTTGTCAATAGCTCACTTGTTTCCCGAATGGAAATGCTCATGAACACTTTTAAGTTGTTTGTTGGTAATATGCGTATAAATCTGAGTTGTTGCAATATTTTTATGCCCCAGCATTTCCTGAACACTTCTGATATCCGCACCGTTTGTGAGAAGATCCGTTGCGAACGAGTGACGCAGCGTATGAACGGTCGCGTCAACCGGCAGGCGGGCTGCTCTGACATATTTTTTGACAACTCGCTCAACACTTCTGGCAGTCAGGCGCATTTTTTCACCGCTATTTTCCTCAATTACTTTTCCGGAGTAGCGGATGAACAATGGTTTGAATACGTCTTTTCGCTCTTTCAAATATTTTGCAATCCAGTCCGCCGCGCGGTCCGAAACAAAAACTATTCGCGCTCTGCCGCCTTTTCCGATTACGCCGAATTCCCGCCGCTCTAAATTAATTTTATCTTTATCAAGTTT
>DATIIG010000094.1:0-2620 GCA_035479835.1 Saccharimonadales bacterium (SeqCode)
TTCTTCGCGAAATAAGCGTCATGTATGCGGGCAAAACAGTATTGGTTGTGTGTCACGGTGGCGTTATGAAATCGTTTTTAACGCACATCGGATTTTTCAAATCCCGTCCTTCGGAAAACATGATTGCCAATACCGGTTATATGAAACTTCGAACCGACGGCGTTGACTTTTTCCTCGAGGATACAAATGGAATCAAAAGCGAATAAGACACGAAGAGAAATTAGGAAGAACCGAGTTTTGGCATTGGCCCCAGTCCTGCAATTGCACCTCGAAGATACAGTTTCCTAAATACTTCAGCAGCTTTCTCAAGCCCCAATTGTGTAATCTCCCTTTCATGAAGCGGTGGCATAACTCCCGGTTTTCGCGGGACTCCTAGAGGAGCAGGATTATTCTCATCATAAGTTTCACTTACTACTCGTTTCACAAGACTAAATCCGGAGGGATCAGTGGTAAGTTCTTCGCGAATAGTTGTCTCTATTGTATACCTATCTTGATTATCCGGCGAGGTCAGCATTGATCCATTCAAATCGCACATAGCTGCGTAACTCATAACTGATGTAAGCCGCCGTGCTCCAGCATATGCGCACTGAATGCTGCGTACAAGTTTTCTATCCTTTCTTCTTTTTGCTTCCTCTGTAGTTTTGGGGAGCATTTCAACAACCCATGATGCATGATCCGCAACAATTTCTAAAAGACTTTCCCCGGTTTGTGTGTGTTCCCTAACATCCGCTAAAAAGGAATCGGAAAGAATAGGATCCGTTGCTGTATCAAAAAACCCAGAAACAAATATATGTTCCCGTGGTATTTTTCCTGATTTGCCTTCTTCGGTAACCACAGTCGGTATAATATCACAGGCTCTTCTTAAATTCAAAGATTTTATAAATTCTCGTATTTCCGTTTTGGTAGATAATTTGCCCGAGGGATTTGAATTTCTCCTCCGAGAGTGCCGGGTACTTTTGCCGCTCCAAATCTCCGACAAACACATACGCCACGTTGTACTTTTGTAAAATATTTTTGGCCGTTTGTAAATCCTGCGTTTCGTAGAATGTTTTCACTTCCGCGATGCGGGGGGATGGAATATCATATGTTCCGCGCCAGAGCCATTCATGTGTCGGCCAGCCCAAAAGTGTGGGAAGACCGGTGTTTGCGCTCTCTCTTGCAAAGTCGGTATACGCATCGCCGACTGCTTCGGCGATCACCGGTTGATTTTTGATATGCGCGTTTATCCAAAGTATTGCTTGATAATCAGTGGGATACAAAGCTTTGAGATAGTTCGTTCCGTCAAGTCCATGATAAGTTTTCAGACTGTCATAATAACTGTTTACCCCGAACACAGGATAAATAGAGACGAAGAATACTAGCGGAATAGCAAACAGCACACAGCAAACAGCAAACAATTTTTTTACACCGGTAATGATTCTTATGATAATATATCCCGAAGAAATGGAGAGCATAATAAAACTTTCATACACGAGTTTAAACATCGTATTTGCGCGGTAATACGTAGCGTAAATATCTTTTATATAGAAAAACTCCGGAATAATAATAAGAACGGTTGAGATAAAAATAAGAAGCAGGACGAAGATGTCGCTGGCTAATAGCTTATGGCGGATAGCAGATGGTTTATGGAAGAGAAAAATGAGAAACGCGACAACCCAGATATAGAAAAATCCGTATAAAACTCCGAGTTGATACAGCGGTGATCTCTGGCAATTGCCCGCCTCAAAAAGAAACGGCCCGAGATGTCCGATGCCGGTTAAAAATTTAGGAGCACAAATAACGCCGATGCCGGAAACAAACGGCTTAAATGTAAGAGAAAAAGGAAGGGAAAAGATGAAAAAGCCGATAAGAATGGAAAGTATGAAGTATGTAGAATTTAGAATATAGCCTTTTGGTTTTTGTTTGAAAAAAATAATAATCACGACAAGCGCTGCAAGAAGAAAATAAATAAATCCGTCCCAGGCGTTGGTCATGTACATCACCGCAAGTAGAAAGCCGATCAGCGGAATTTTTAATTTAAAATTTGTAATTTTTAATGAATGTTCAAAATCTAAATTTTTAAATACCGATAATAGGATCGCAATGGTTAAAAGGACAAATGGGACATCGGTTAAATGTCCATGAAGGTCTGAAACAATAAATGAATACGCGGGAAATTCATGAATCGTGTGATAAATAAAGCGGGTCGCGTTGGGGTACCAATAGCCGTTGGGAAATGATCCGGGTGAAAACGCGAGTTGCCACGGCGGAACCGGGTCGCCGGTGTAGGGTTTAAAAAGTGTATAAAGTGTATGTAAATTTCCCGAGAATGTGACAAGAAACGCGACAAGAAGTCCGGCAGGGACTGCATAGAGCGTATGGCGTATGACATGTAGTTTGGGACGAAGAGAATAGGCTAAATTCACCCCGATTGAAAACGACGCGACAAAAGTAAAAGAACAAAGTGTTGCAATCATGAGATTAAACGTTACATTTGAGGGAAGGTTTGAGAGCTTTGTCAAAACCGCAGTAACTAAATGCCCGAAGTAATAATAGTTAATCGGAAAGGGAGTAAACCACATGTCTTTCGGCGGGAAAAAGTTAGCGCGAAGAATTGAGTTGACAAATCCGGTGTCCATAT
>DATIIG010000095.1:0-3339 GCA_035479835.1 Saccharimonadales bacterium (SeqCode)
GCCGAGAAAAAATCAGTCGAAATCGGTAAAGACGGTTTGACAAAACGTGCTCAAACCACGTATCCTAAATCAGGGGATATTTTTATGCCGGCAATTGACGCGGTTGACCAAGCGCGACCACAACAAAAAGAAAAACAACAAGCGCAGCCTTTAACGAAAGAGCAGCAAGTACAAAAAGAAGCGGCAAGCAAAAAACTTCAGGAGTTAATTTTGCGAAAACGTGAGCTTGAACGCCGTGCTGCGGAAGATAGACAAAAAAAGCTTGAAAAATATCAACAGGATCTCCAGCTGCAAATTGCAAAAGAACCGCTTGCGAAATGGTCAACCGAACGATTAAAAAAAGAAATTGAGAAAGCCTCAAAAGTTTTTAGCGAACAAGACGCGCAAGGTATTCGTGCGGAAGGCGGAAGAAGTTCTTTTTGGAAACAACTCGTCGGGCTCCAGCGCCCGGTTATCGACGAGCTCAAAGACCGTTTATCTGAAAAAGAAAAACAAACGGCAGAGCCGAAAATGCCCGGCCGTCATGAAGATTCGGACACACAAGAATTAATAGCCAAAGCGCTTCGTGAAAGATGGTACAGCGTGTTTACGCCAGATGAACTAAAAGATCCCGATACACGCTCAACGATTGAGACGGCAATAGAAATGGGACTTACTCCCTCGACGATTACTTCAAAAGGCCAGGAAAAACGGGTGGCATTGGGAGTTGTGGGAAATGCGCTACTTTCCGATTCAGAGCGCATTGAAAAAGCTGAGGAACTTCTTGGGTTTTCCTTGTCTGAGAGTCAAAAGAAAGCGCTTTTGAAAGCGCATTATGAGGGACGTGGGGAAGCTGGAAAAAATGCAAAAACAGCGGGAGTTTATAACTATACCAAAGAACAACTCGCTCGAAAAGTAAAAATACTTGAAGAGGGCAGATTTAGTAAGGATCAAAGAAGACTTTTAATTGAGGCGGGTATTGCGGCGACACCGATTGAGGTAGAGTACACCAATGAGTTTGTTGCTCGAAAACTTGAGGAATACAATAGTATCGTTGATGCAGGAAACGCGCAAGCAAGAAGAGCCGGTTTGGGGGAAGGTAGATTTTCTGTAGATACTCGAGAAATTCAGCGGTTAAAAAATGATTTAAATCAAGCGCTTGCTCCGGGCGGCCGTCTTGCCGATGCGCCACCCGCAGAAAAAAATCAAGTCTATGATCTTATTGACCGTTTGGATGCAGAATTGGCACGTCAAGCGCGTCAATCCGCATCCCCTGCAATGGAGCGAGGAACAATGTACTTTGCGTTAACTGGCGTTGACAGAGAAGAAATACAAGGCGATGTTTTTGCCTGGCTTAATAACCAAATTGACAGACTATACCAGTTAACCAGCAGAGGAAATGAGTTAAGTTCTCCAATCGTGCAAAACTTTCAGCAAAAATTTGAAGAGGCGACGAAATTTTTGCATGAGATAGACAGAGACGACGTCGTTAAAGGCTTCACAGAACAATTTACCGCACGTTTTCAGCTACTTGTTACCAGAACGACCATGGGACATGAGGATATCGAGCGTATTCAGGGAGCGGTACGTCAACTGGGTGTTAAAAATTTACTCATGGCGCTTTCTCTGGATGATCAGCGCGTCAATAAAATGTTTAATGAACTTCAGAGAAAACTGGAAGACAAACGATTAAGCAGTCCGTTTTTTCACATATCCAATGAAGATATTTATACATTTAATGACAATATTATCAGAGAACAAATTGAGTTGCGGCAAAAAGGACTCGGATCATTTACTGAGGTACCTGATGAAAATGCGGAAGCAGAAATAAGACGAGCAGTAGTAACTGCCGCTGATGCACTTATGACGTCGCAGCGTCAGGCAGTTATTATCACCCGAGGCAAAAGACTTCCTGAAGAAGACGCGGCAATGTACCTCAATGATCCGTTGCAAGGACCGTTTTGGGTCTACGCAATAGAAGACTTTTTAACCGGTAAGTACCGATTATATAACGCTGAGCAGCAAAGAGTGGTTGCGCGCATGAAGCTTGGTATGGCAGATCAGTACCTTAAAGATCATAGAGAGATGGGCAATCTGACCTATGAACAAAAGATACAACTGGGAGAAAGACGATTCAGAGACGTTATTGCAATCGCGGATTTTTTCTCCGGAGGATACAGAAACGAGCAAATACTGGGTGCGCTTGATGACCGGTTTGCTCAAGCGTATGGCAGTAAAGCGGCAGGAAAAGCAGCTTCAGAGGATTTCGCCCTTTTTATCCGTTTAAAACATCCTGATTTATCTGATGAGGGAAATCCGCACAGAGAAGGCGAGAGTGGCGATGCGCGAGATCGGCGCGTCAGAACGGAAATTTTACACAAAATTAGACGGTATCGCCCAGAAGAGATTATCGCGCTTTACCGTGAACGCGCTCCGGACGAGCTGGCAGGACTCTATGAGCAGATGCAGGCGATAGACCCTCGGTTTCGATTGTTAAATTCGGAAGATCCGGAACACCCGGCTGCCTATGATGATTTTAAACGGGTATTCGGAACCGCAATGGGGATCATCAGGGAAAAAGGGTATGATTTCACTAGAGAGGGCGGGCCTGTGCAAACTGATTTTGAGAATTTAACTCCGCAGCAGATAAGAGCAATCGGCCAAGCGGTTTTATCGGCAGAATTAACAGACGCGCAGTATAGTGCTGAAGGGCAAAAAGTCGTTAATGTCATAAAAGCGATGAAAGGATTTTTAACGGAAGGAAGAATAAACGCGTTGTTTGATGATCCCAGATTTGCGGATGTATTTAGTAGAACACTTTTGGTTGATGATGCGTTTTTGCCCGAGATTGAGCAAGAAGAGACATTTAAATACTGGTCACATCGGGAGAGGAGCGTACAAACTGTTGGAGAGCTTGAAGGAGGAAATAACAACAAGCGATTTACCTTTGACGGCGCTGACGGAAGAGATATTCAATCGGTTTCCAAAAGAATCGCAAGCAATCCCGCCGGAGACGGTTTGGTTCGCTCGTATAACGACGTCAAAGACGGTATTACCGCGGGTCAGGGTATTATCAAATTTGTCAGAGAAACTGACCTTGAGAAAAAAATGTCGGGTCTTTTACCTGCGGTTGACGCGATCAAAAACGCAAACGGAAATGACGACGCTGCGCAACTTGTCCGTTTTACGCTTGGCGAATACCTCAATCTTGCCAAACAAGACTGGATTTGGGATGTGCCTGGGGTGGGTAAGCTATGGTTTCGAACTCCCTCATCCGATCTGGAGCGGATTGTCGGACCCCATGGAAAACCGATGAGTAGAGACGAACTTCGTCTGTACGTTGATCAAATACGTGATCTT
>DATIIG010000096.1:0-3934 GCA_035479835.1 Saccharimonadales bacterium (SeqCode)
TACATTACCGAACTTGTTTCTGATTTCTTGTATAATATCCCCGCCGCGAATACCGGTGGGGACAGGTTTAAAGACATCATAGGGGAATGCTTCTCTTAACCGCTGCTCCAAATCCTGCTCTAACACATCTCCCTGCAGCTGTTGAGATCCCTGCTTTCCTTTTCTTTGCGCGACTTCCAAAGCTTTTTGCATGTCCGAAATCTTTTTTTCAAACTCGAGTTTTTCAAGTCGTGCTTTATCGCTTACTTCCTTGAAAGCATCCATCCGTATTTTTTCCTCTTTTTCCTTCGCTTCTTTTTCCGTTCGTTCGAGTTTTTCTTCGAGCTCTTTTTGTTTTTTAAGCGCGTTTTGCGCAGTTTGGGCTGCGGTTTTTTGTTCGGTTGCAAATTCGAGACGCAGTTTTTCTTCCAGAATTTTTTCCGTTTTGATTTTTTCTTTTTCAAACTCTTCTTTTGCTTTTAGTTTTTCCTCCGTGCGGATTTTATCCTCAATTTCATGCTTGAGCGCTTTTGAAACTTCAACCCTCTCACCGCATTTGGGACAAATGATAGAATCCATAAAAGTCAATCCATAATACGCCCAAAACTTGGAGTTTGCAAGTCAGATTGACATTCAGAACTTGCTCAACTATTATTGCAAAAGCTATGCGATATTTTAAAGAAGTTCCTCTAAACGCCGGTTATATCTTTCAGGACGGGAAGGGTTTTGCTGATGTTTGAGTCGGCGATGTAACTATTCCACTTGCCCGCGCTACGACAATTACCATTGCAGAAGGAGGTGTTATATTTGAGAATAATCCGACGGGGCAAGATCTGCATGTGCCTTTCAACGGGAAAGAATTTACTCTTTTTGTTACGCCTCATGATTATGAAAGGCCAATTGAAACAATTTCCGTGCCGGGAATTCTTTACCCGATAGAAGAGTTTATTTTAAGACATGGAATGCCTCGGCAAAGTGATTTAAAACCCAACGAGTTTGACGTTAAATCATTGATTTCGGCCGCGAACAACTCACAAGCAAAATTTGTTCATACCAAGCAGGAATTTTGGAATGTATTAAGAGAGATGGAAAAATGGAAATATGTTTCACACAGAGGTGGAGCAAATGAAAAAGATCATCATCAAAATTATTACCAGCTTACCGGTTTTGGCATGAAACGATACTACAGTGATATTTTTCAACATAAGCCTCAAGAGTAAATGGTAAAAGATTTCTGCTCCGGTCTCTACGAAAGTCATCTCACCATAGAAGGATAATTTAATACCCTATAGTTAGTTGACTTTATCTCTGATTTCTGGTATACTACATTTAGTTGGCAGATTGAGGAAATACATCTGCTTAATTTTGAACCAAACTTTGATTAGACAAAGATAAAGATACTCACAATTTACTTTTAAATACTTCGTATCTTTCTCCCCTACTCACAACAAATTTTCTTATTTAAGCAGTTTTATTTCCGCAATTTTAAATATATGAAACGAAGATTTACTCCACGAAACCGTTTTCAAAAAAGACACAATCAAAAATCGCTTCCCACAGGCGAGCTTATGCGTGCTATAGCGGCAGTGAAAATCGTCCAAAAAACAAACGAGCCTGAAGTTGCTCCCATGGCATCGCAGTCGTTTGTCGATTTTGCGCTTTCCGATATTGTAAAAGAAAATGTTTCGAAAAAAGGCTACAGCGCGCCGACCCCGGTGCAAGAGGGGGCAATTCCCGCCATTATCTCAGGCAGAGATGTTATCGGTATCGCAAACACAGGAACCGGTAAGACAGCGGCGTTTCTTATTCCGTTGGTTGATAAAGTTTTCAAAAACAAACAGGAGCGCGTGCTGGTGGTCACTCCGACACGCGAGCTTGCTTTGCAAATTCATGAGGAGCTTCGTGCTTTTTCCCGCGGTATGGGTATTTATTCGGTCATATGTATCGGCGGAACAAGTATCGGAAAACAAAAAGGAAATCTGAGACAAAACCCGCATTTTGTCATAGGAACTCCGGGAAGAATTAAAGATTTAATTCAAGAGAGAAGCTTGCAGCTTTTCCAGTTTCACACCGTGGTGCTTGATGAGGCGGATCGTATGGTTGATATCGGCTTTATCCAAGACATCAGATACTTCATATCGCTTCTTCCGCGTGTTCGCCAGTCGCTTTTTTTCTCGGCAACAATATCGGGAAAGGTAAAGGAAGTTTTGCAAAGTTTTGTTCATGACGCCGTCACCGTCTCGGTCAAAACTCAGGAAACGGCGGAAAATATTGATCAGGAAATTATTAAAGTCGTTAACAAATATCAAAAAGTTGACCAGTTGCACAATATACTTTCAGGTATCGGTTTTGATAAAGTGCTCATCTTCGGCAGAACAAAATGGGGCGTGCAAAAACTCTCAGACGAGCTGATACGCCGCGGATTTAAAGCAGGGGCAATTCACGGAAACAAACGTCAAAACCAGCGCCAAAAAACACTTGATCAGTTTAAAAGAAATGAAATTAAAATTCTTCTGGCAACCGATGTTGCCTCCCGCGGACTTGATATCAACGACGTAAGCCATGTCATCAACTACGATATGCCCGCGTCATATGAGGATTATGTTCACAGAATCGGCAGAACCGGCAGAGCCAACAAAAAAGGCGTCGCGTTAACATTTGTCGAATAAGATCCTTCGGTTTTCATTGACACCACTCTCTATATTTGCTAGCATCCAAACTACCTATGAAATCAATCTTGCGAAATACGGTTCTTTATGCGCTTGCGCTATTTTTTCTCATGCAAATATTTCCCGGAGTTCGGATTTACGGCGGGTTTTGGACATTTATTATCGGCGGGTTTGCGCTTTCGCTTCTCTATCTGATTGTCAAGCCGATTTTAACGATCATTTCCTTACCTTTAAACATCGTCACGCTCGGGCTTTTCTCATCGCTGACCAATATCATCATTTTGTATCTGTTGACACTGTTTATCCCAAATGTTAAGATAGGCGCCTTTGTGTTCCCCGGTGCCAACATTGCGGGATTTATTATTCCGCGAATTGCACTGGGTTCGCTGCTTGCTTTTGTTGTTGTATCGGTAGCATTGTCAATTATCGTGAATTTTATTGAATGGTTATGCAGATAAACGGGAAAAAAATTGTATGTCTCGGAGGCGGTGTCGGTACCGCTAATTTGCTTGCCGGTTTAAAGCACTCAGGTGATATTACGGCGATCGTTTCAATGGCAGACGACGGCGGCAGCGCAGGCAGACTCAGAAGACTTTATCATATTCCCCCATCAGGCGACGTGGTCAATTGCATGATCGCGCTCTCTGACGCGGATGAAGTTATGCAAAAACTTCTGGCTTATAGATTTCCTGGCGACCGCTACGCTCCTGACAATTCGCTCCACGGGCAAAAAATCGCAAATCTCATGTTTGCCGCGATGATGGGTATTTTAAAGGATTTTCCCAAAGCAATTGCGGAAATGGAAAAAATTTTCAAAGTAAAAGGAAAAATTTACCCCTCCACGCTGACTGATATATCAATTTGGGCAAAAACATCAACCGGACACATGGTTACCAGAGAAGAAAACATAGACCTTGGAAAATTTAAAGGACAGCTCAAAAGGCTGCATATTGATCCGAAAAATCCGCCCGCGCCACCGGGAGCAATTGAGGCGATACAAGAGGCCGATTGTATTATCGCGGGCCCGGGCGATTTGTATACAACAATACTGCCGGTACTTCTGATACCCGATATTCAAAACGCGATTAAGTCTTCAAAAGCTCGAAAAATTTTCGTGGTAAATGTTGCCAATAAGCGCTTTGAAACACCCAACTTTACCCTGGATGATTTTGTGTATACCATAAAAAAACACTGTGGAGACAGTCTGTTTGACACATTCCTGCAAAATGACAATTTAAATATCGATATTCCCGCGAAATACAAAAATGAATATAAATACGGACCGA
>DATIIG010000097.1:0-8134 GCA_035479835.1 Saccharimonadales bacterium (SeqCode)
GGGATCAGACCAACACGACGAGCGGGGTTTGTACAATGAAGAGTCGGAAAATAGAGTTAAAATGATGGATAAAAGGTTTAAAAAACTTGATATGGCAGCGCCTGAAATCCCTCCCCTTGCGATGTATGGCCCGCTCGCCGCGCCGCTTACCATAGTGGCATTCGGTTCGACAAAAATGCCTATTCTTGATGCAATGAGCAGGCTCAGTAAAGAAGGGGTTAACGTTAACTTTCTGCAAGTGCATGCGCTTAATCCTTTTCCAAATGATAAAGTCGCGCAAGTTTTGAAAGCAGCGAAAAAAACTCTGGTTATTGAAAACAACAAGCTCGGACAATTTGAAGGACTCATTCGTGAGCATACGGGTTTGTCGGTAAACGAGCATTTTCGAAAATACGACGGCAGACCGTTTTATCCGGAAGAAATTGTCGCGAAAGTGAAATCTTTGGTTACTGTATGACAGATTTAAAAGATTTAGAAATAACATACGATAAACCGAACTGGTGTCCGGGTTGCGGAGACTTCGGCATTTGGGTGTCGCTTAAAAACGCGATTGTTCAACTTGGTTTAAATCCATGGGAAGTAGTTCTTATTTCAGGAATTGGGTGCTCGAGCAAACTTCCGTATTGGGTCAAAACCTACGGATTTAACGGTTTACACGGCAGACCGATGCCGGTCGCGGAAGCGCTCAAACTTGCCAATCACGGGTTTACAGTCATTGTTATCGGCGGAGACGGTGATCAGTACGCCGAAGGGACAGCGCACTGGTTGCATGCAGCAAGACGTAATGTTGATATCACGCTTCTTGTTCATGACAATCAAATTTACGGACTTACCACGGGGCAGTATTCTCCCACAACCGAAATCGGAGAAAAAAATAAAGTTTCTCCCGTGCCATTAACAGAAGCGCCGGTGAACGCGATGTCAATGGCACTATCTGCAGGCGCGACGTTTGTTGCCAGAGGATTTGCCGGAGACAACAAGCAGGAAACAGAGCTGATAATTGAGGGAATAAAACACAAAGGATTTTCTATCATCGACACAATGCAGCCCTGCGTGACGTTTAATCACCACAACACGTTTGCGTGGTTTTATGAGCGCATTTATAAATTGCAGGAGGCGGGACATGACATGAAAAATAAAATGAAAGCGTTTGAAGTAGCAGAGCAATGGCCTCTCAAAAGAGCACTCGCGGCAGGTGAAAAAGAAAAAGTCGCGACGGGAATTTTGTATCAGGAAGAACGCCCGACCTGGGAAGCGGGAATTCCGCAAATCGCCCAAACCCCGCTTGTCAAACAACCGATCGATAATATTGATATTAATCCTCTTCTGGACGAGCTGATGTAGATGTTTATTTTTGTCCGAAAAATTGAAGGATATTTTTTTCCGGATCTTGGATTGTCATACATCAAAACCCTCCCGGAGGCGCAGCAAACGGTTTAGCAATAAATGTTACTTTCTTTTTTGCTAACTCTTTGTAAGCTTTTGTTATGCTTTCAACGTGAAAGCCTATTATCATTCGATAAGGATCTTTATTTTTCCCCGAGATTTTATCTTTTCTTCCACCTATAAAGAAATGATCCGTGGGCCCAAATTCAAATTCAATATATGTATCGTCCGGCAAATCCATTTTTTCTTTTACCTTAAATCCCATTACATCTTGATACCACTTTGCCAGTTTCTCATGATTTTGTGACCAAATGCCAATGGAGAAATGTTTGTCTTTAAGTTTCATTTTATGCTCCCCATTAAAATACATTGTAGGTTATAGTTTGTCAATGACGAAACAATTTATTCAAACAAAAACCCCTACCATTTGGCAGGGGCTTTATTTTTGTCCGCCCGTTGGGGCGAGACTTTGTGTTCCGATAGTCCGAAATGAATCAGAAAATCGGAGAGATACAGAACAAGATTATTTAGAACCGATTTTGTACATTCCTGTTCCGCAAACTGGACATTTTGCTTTCATTGCCGGTTTGCCATTTTTCATGGTAACGTGCTCAGGATTATCGACGTCTCTCTTTGCTCTGCATTTTACGCAATACATTGATGATGCCATAGAAGTTCACCCCCTTTCAATATAAAAGTCCCGGTACCTTCACAATATGGAAACGCAACATGAAAAAAAGAGCTATTTGTAGAGCAATCAGTGAAAGTGTAAGTAAAGTTGTTTTTCTGATGTCGTGTTTGAGAAGTGCCAGATGTGTATATGAAGATTGAGACGGTGTAAAAGGTATAGAAATTTTGGGGAGTACTATTTCTGTTTGGATTTTTGGTTGAGCTATTTCTGCCGGTGATGAGGGAGCAGCGGAGACTACGGCATTTTGAGAAAGTTGTACCTGACGACGCAAATCGGCAAGTCTTTTTTCCAAGCGTGTTTTTTTCTTCTTTGCCATGCTTTCTGCCTAGATTACACTATTGACAACGAGCTTGTCAAGAGGCTAAGATACATTGAGTTATGCCATCCGCTTTTTTTCCGGTTTTGCTTTCTGTTTTTTTTCTGTGGCTTGCTACTCTTTCATTTCTGTTTTGGCAAATGCGGTCGCACTATAATAACCTCACGCGTGGCGTCACCGACCGGAATTTAAAATCGCTTCTTGAAGATTATCTCAAAGAAAGCGATTCCACGAAAAAGGATATTGCAATGCTCAAAGAATATTGTGATAGAATAGAGAAAGAGGGCTCGTTACATATTCAAAAAATAGGCCTTCTGCGTTTTAATCCGTTTAAGGATACCGGTGGGGATCAAAGCTTTATTATGGCACTCACCGACGGAAATGATAGCGGTGTTATCATTTCCGCTTTATATTCAAGGTCAGGGACGCGCTGGTACGCAAAGAAAGTGAAAATGGGAAAAGGCGTAGAGCACGAACTCTCGGAAGAAGAGAAAAAAGCATTGAAAGAGGCAGCGACTAAGCATTAGTATGCAGAAAAAAATTATTTTTTTGGTTTTGGTAGTCGGCGTTTTTGCTGTAAGTTTCGGAGGAGCATATTTATTTTTCTCAAAAGCGGTCGCGCCGTCAAAAACCTCTTACTTTCCCGCGCAAAAAACTGCAAACGGCGAAGCCTTTGACCCCAATCTTCCCAAAACTGAACCCTGTCCCTTAAACGGTGCGCTCTATTCAACGCAGCAGCGTGATTGGTGGCAAAAACATAGACCCCTTGGGGTAATGATAGAAAACCATGAGGACGCGCGTCCGCAGTCCGGGCTTTCATCGGCAGATATAGTCTATGAAGCGGTTGCCGAAGGCGCGATTACCAGATTTCTCACAGTCTTTTACTGCAACGACGCGCCCTATGTGGGCCCGGTTCGCTCCGCACGGACCTATTTTGTTGATTTCCTATCCGAATACGGCCCGGCGCCGTTATATGCACATGTGGGCGGTGCTAATAGTGAGGGACCGGCAAATGCTCTTGGACAAATTGAAGAATACGGATGGGCAAATTACAATGATTTAAGCGAGTTCTCAATCGGGTGTCCGGTGTTTTGCAGAATAGAAAACCGAAACGGCGTAACGGTGGCAACGGAACACACCATGTATTCCTCAACGAGTAAGCTTTGGGATTACGCGGCAAAAAGCAGACAGCTGACAAATGTGGATAAAAGCGGAAAAAACTGGGACATGGGATTTGTACCCTACACATTTAAAGACGACGCGCCGCTTGCCGATAGACCCGCGTCACAAACAATTCGTTTGGAGTTTTGGCCGCAATACTCACAGTACGCGGTAGACTGGACGTATGACCGCGTCAACAACGTCTATCTTCGCTCAAATGGCGGCAAGGCGCATCTTGACCGAAATACCAATAAGCAAATTGCAGCAAAAAATATCGTAGTGCTGTGGATGCAGGAGAGTAACGCAAACGACGGATATGAAAATAATCTGCATCTTCTTTACGGCGATAAAGGAACGGGAAAAGCGGTTATTTTTATGGACGGAAAACAAACAACCGGAACATGGAAAAAACAGGATCGCAAATCTCATCTGTATATTTATGACGCAAACGGCGCGCAAGTTAAGTTTGACAGAGGTCTGATTTGGTTTGAAGTCCTGCCCCTTCAGGAAGGTAGTTTAACGGTAAAGTAGGAAAATTTGTATTTGTTTTGTATAATAAGGGGGTCGCCGGAAATTGGCGAGACAGGCAGGACTTATGTTTGACGATCTAATTACATCGAAATCCCGGGTAAAAGTTTTAAACGTTTTTCTCACAACTCCTGCTTCAATGTATCACGTTCGTGAACTGGTGCGAAAAACCGGTGATGAAATAAACGCGGTGCGTCGGGAGCTAATGTATCTTGAGAAAAAAGGGATACTCAACCGCGAAGCCCGCGCAAACCGTGTGTACTATTCTTTTGCAAAAACGTATCCGTTTTACTACGATTTACTGCGCGTGGGCGCAAAGACAATCGGTCTGGGTGCGGAAGTTCTCAAAAATAAAGCAAAGCTTGGCAAAATCCGCTACGCGATGTTTTCGGGAGGATTTGTCAGGCATTTGAAAAAAGAACAGGAGTCGGTAGATTTTCTTATGGTCGGAACAATAGTTTTACCCGAACTTGCCTTGCTGGTTCGCAATGAAGAAAAGCGGCTTGATAGCGAAATAAATTACACGGTCATGACTGATGAGGAATTTGATTTCCGAAAAAGAAAACGCGATCCGTTTATTCTCTCTGTTTTGTCGGGATCGCGCGTCATGTTACTAGGAGATGAGGAAGCGATGCTTGCATGAAAAACCCCCGACTGCTCTTTGCTTTTATTATCGCGTTAACTATTTTGTCTCTTCTTGTTGTTTTACCGCGTCCTTTGCCTATACTTAAAAGCGATCCGCAGTTTTTCCTTCGTCCTTTGATCGGTCAAAAAAATGTTGAATTTCGCCGCGGCCTTGATCTCTCGGGCGGGACAAGTATCACATTTCGCGCGGACATGAAGGGAATTAAAAGTGAAAACCGTCAAAACGCGCTTGATAGCGCAAAGTCAGTTATTGAAAAGAGAATTAATCTTTTCGGCGTTTCGGAGCCGGTTATTCAAACCGCCACAGTTAACAACGATTACCGCATTATTGTTGAGTTACCCGGGGTGACTGACGCAAATGAAGCAATAAATTTAATCGGCAAAACGGCTCAGCTGACATTTTGGGAAGAAGGCGCGTCGCAGTCTGGTTCATTAACAGAAACCGCGTCGTCATCTGCTTTGCCCGCCGGCTTAACACAAGTTCTGCAAAATCCCAAACAAACAAATTTAACCGGTAGCGATTTGCAACAAGCCAGTATGACGTTTGACCAGAATAACGGGTCGCCGCAAGTGAGTTTGAATTTTACACCGGACGGGACACAAAAGTTTGCCGATATCACCAAAAGAAACGCAAATAAAATTGTCGCAATTGTTTTGGACAATGAGGTAATTGAAGCGCCGCGTGTTAATCAACCGATTCTCACCGGCAACGCGGTGATTACCGGAACTTTTACCCAAGCGGTTGCAACAGCGTTGGCAACAGAGCTTAATGCGGGAGCACTTCCCGTTCCGTTGTCGGTTTTGCAGCAACAGGTCATCGGTCCCACACTTGGTATCGAATCTTTGCAAAAAACATTATTTGCGGGCATTTTGGGATTTGTTATTATCGTTTTATTTATGTGTGTTTTGTATAGAAGGCTTGGTATTGTGGCAAGTCTTGCGCTTTGTGTCTATACGCTTATTGTTTTGGGGATTTTCAAAATCAGCACACTGACTCCGTACGGCATTACACTCACACTTTCCGGCATCGCCGGATTTATTCTTTCAATCGGCATGGCGGTTGATGCAAATATTTTAATTTTTGAGCGCACAAAAGAAGAGCTTCGGCGCGGCAAAACAAAACCCATGGCAATTGAAATAGGATTTTCAAGAGCATGGTCATCAATTAGGGATTCAAATATTTCAACGCTTATCACAAGCGTTATTTTATACGAATTCGGCACGGGACTTGTCAAAGGATTTGCCCTGGTTTTGGCAATTGGAGTTTTGGTGTCAATGTTTTCGGCAATTGTGGTGACACGAACATTTTTGAGAATTATGTATAGAAATATATGAACATAATCGGCAAAAAAAATATTTACTTTGCGATTTCGCTGATCGTTATAATTCCGGGTTTGATCGCTTTATTTTTGTGGCATTTGAATTTGGGAATCGATTTCACCGGCGGCTCGCGCATTACATTATCATTTCCACATACCGCTGATCAGCAGACGATTGATCAAGTTAACCGTGCGGTAGCAAAACAAGGTGTTAAAGTCGGGACTATTCAAACATCAGATAAATTAATTCTGATCAGAACCTCGCCTATGGAGCAGCGACAAAATAATCAATTTGTGCAAAGTGTTCAGGCAAGTAGCCCCGGTGCAAAAGAAGAGTCGTTTGAGACAATCGGGCCGACAATCGGAGCGGAAACCACGCTTAACGCGGTAAAGGGAATTTTGCTCGCGTCGATACTGATTATTCTTTTTATTGCATGGTCTTTCAGGCAAGTTCCCAAACCCGCAAGTTCTATTCGTTTTGGCGTTTGTGCAATTTTGGCGCTTGTCCATGATGTTTTGGTGGTTGTGGGAATTTTTGCAATCCTGGGACACTTCTTTCATGTTGAAGTGGACAGTTTGTTTGTCACCGCGATTTTAACGGTTATCGGATTTTCGGTGCATGACACAATTGTGGTATTTGACCGAATCAGAGAAAATTTGCGTAGAATGGGCGGCGCGTCATTTAGCCAAATTGTTAACGAGTCAATACTGCAAACGCTTGATAGATCGCTGAATACTTCGCTTACAGTTTTGTTAGTTCTTTTGGCACTGCTTCTCTTCGGCGGAGAAAGCATCAGGTGGTTTGTCGTGGCACTTTTGGTCGGCGTTATTTCGGGAACATACTCATCTATCTTCAACGCCTCACCATTGTTGGTGCTCTGGCATGAATGGAGTTTGAAACGCAAAACGTAAGTCTTGCAAAATAAAATTTTTAGCTTATAATCAAATCATGTTAAGTCCAGATATTTTTCGAGGAAATAGTGGAGAAGGTCTTGTAGGGCAAGTACCGGTTAGAGCTGTTTCACGCGAAGAGCTTAGGGACCCAAATAGCGAAACTTATAGAAGCTTTAGCGAGCAATCAAATGCATTTGCTACTTTTTTACAAGATGTAGCTCGAGACAATCAAATAGCGGGTATTGGTGGAGGGCATCTGGATGTGTCAAATTTAAGCATAGCTTTCATAATTGAAGGGAGAATACTTGATGAAGAAAATAAGGACGTTTTGGATAGAACGCATAAAGCTTCGAGTAAATTGGAAAGAGAGCTAGGTCTTCACAGAGGGGAGATTGGATTTAATTATACATTTGCTGTTGGTAGAAGTTTTGAAGAGATGATAGAACACATTATTCACCCAGTACAATCGCCTGATGAAGAAGCAGAATTTCAAGAGTTATGCGATGCGATTGGGTTAGAAAATAAAGATCCCGATTTTGCAGGTTTTATTAAGTTCGAATAAGTTCCTCTTTAACAATTTTACTTACCAAACTTCCGTCGGCTTTGCCTTTTGTTTTGGGCATCAGCGCTCCCATTACTTTTCCCATTTCTTGAGGAGTTTTTGCACCTGTTTGGCTGATTGCGTCCTTAACCAATCTTCTGATTTCGTCCTCGCTCATTTGTTCAGGCAAATATTTCTGCAGCATTGCAAGTTCTTTACTTTCCTTATCAACAAGATCTGTTCGGTTGGCATTTTGAAATTGCTCAATGGAATCTCTGTGCTGTTTTACTTCCCGCTGAATTACTGTTAAAACATCCTCATCGGTTGCGCTGTAGCCCGCGCCGCCTTTTTGAATTTCATAATAATTTATGGCGGAAAGCAGCATTCGCAAAACCGAAGTTTTTTCCGCCGTCTTTGCCAGCATCGATTGCTTGAGTTCATTTTGTAAATCCTGTTTTGTCATTATATTAACCTCCCAAGCCCCATTTTTCTGCTCTTATGAAACATAAAAACAAAAAACCATATTGATAATATCAGATATAATATATTCAATGCAAAAGCTGTTATTATTTTCGCAGGATCAATACTTCCTTTGAATAGGAGATCTCTCATGGACTCAAAAATATATGTCGATGGCAGGAATAGACCTATTT
>DATIIG010000098.1:0-4227 GCA_035479835.1 Saccharimonadales bacterium (SeqCode)
TGATGTTGCAATGCTTCCTATCGGCGGCACCTACACGATGAATGCAACCGAAGCAATCCAAGCAGCCAACACTATTGCCGCAAAAATCACCATCCCCATGCACTACAAACGATTACTCGGAGAAAAATACAAAGAAGCGGAAGTACAATTCCAAACCGCCGTCACCAATTCAAAAGTGGTAATTTTAGAAGAGCTAAAGTGAATCTGAATCCAATCATCGAAACCAGGGTTTCATAGTTGACAAATAATATTATCCGGTTGCATAATCAACTTAATGGACAGACAGTCAGAAGAATTAAAGGATATACAAGAAAAAACTCAACGCATAAAAGATTTAGGAGCTGTAGCGAGAGAAAGAGCTTCCCATACATTAGATCCTCTAATTGCTGCTACTCCTCCGCAAGAAGGACCTAAAATACCAGATCGTCCACAACGCTTACCCCAAATACCAGACTACGCACTAGATGGTTCACCGCAAGGCATGATCCATGGTTGGGATCTTGGCGGAGGACATGTGGTATATCAGTATACAGATTTTAGGAATCCTCAACCTCAACCTGCTCGACCTGACCAACTTCGTCAGATTGCCACCGCCATTGCTACGCAACGACAACAATTACAAGCACTTAGCCCAGAACAAAGAGTTCAAGTAGAAAATGGATACGATTATAGAAAACCAACAACTGCAAATCAGAAACCGTATGAATATGCATTAAGAAATGATGCATTAGCAAGAAGAGTTCAAGAAATGCAACAAAACCCTCGTGGTCTATAATCTTTTATTAAATGTGGTGTTCCAAATTCTCCAGTCCTCGGAGCTCTACTTTTATCAAGGAATAGGTATTCTAAAATAGTTTTTGCTGCTTTTTGTTTTCTTTCTTCCCAAACAAAACTCCCAAGTGTTTGTATGCCGCCTCTGTTGCGACACGGCCGCGCGGGGTTCTTTTGAGAAACCCGATTTGCAAAAGATACGGCTCCAACACTTCTTCAATGGTGCCGACGTCTTCGGAAATGGTTGAAGCAACGGTTTCTACTCCTACCGGACCGCCGCCGTGTTTTTCAATGATAGATCGCAAGAAACGGATGTCGCTGCTATCCAGTCCCAGCGCGTCTATCTCAAGCATTTTCAGCGCCTCATGTGTTAATGGTTTGGTAATTTCTCCGGCTCCCTTCACCTGAGCAAAATCGCGCGCGCGTTTGAGAAGCTTCAGAGCAATGCGCGGCGTTCCCCTGCTTCGCATCGCAATTTCCGAAATGGAACCGCTATCAATGACCACTTTTAATTTTTTTGCCGCGCGCTTTATGACGGTTTCCAATTCTTTCGGCGAGTAAAACTGCAAACGATGCACAACCCCAAATCTATCGCGAAGCGGTGCTGACAAAAGCCCGACACGCGTTGTCGCCCCGATAATAGTAAACTGCGGTAAATCAAGACGAAGCGTGCGAGCCGACGGGCCTTTGCCGATAACAATATCCAGAGCATAATCCTCCATTGCAGGATAGAGCGCTTCTTCAACAATTTTGTTAAGGCGATGAATTTCATCAATAAATAAAATGTCACCTTTTTCCAAATTGGAGAGAATGGAAGCAAGATCCCCTGCCCGCTCAATCGCAGGACCTGATGTGACGCGGATATTTCCCTGCATTTCTTTTGCAATCAAGTGAGAAAGCGTTGTTTTTCCAAGTCCCGGCGGCCCGTAGAGCAAAATATGCTCGAGTGCTTCCTCCCGTTTTTTCGCAGCGTCAATGGCAATTCGCAAAGACGCTTTGACGTGCTCCTGCCCGAAAAACTCTTCCCACGATTTTGCGCGAAGCGAAGTAAGAAGTACCTCTTCTTCCGGAGTTACTTTTTCAACTTGTTCTTTTGTTTTTACTGTTTTATCTTTCATATTATCTCCCCAGATATTTCAACGCAAGTTTTATTTTTTCCTCAACCGTTTTTCCCTCTCCTTTTATTTGTCGCAAAGCGCCGTGCGCTTCTTGCTTGGTAAACCCGATTGATAAAAGCGCTTGCACTACTTCATCTGTTGCAACGCCGTCAAGGCTTGAAATTTCCAAATCCTTTGAACTTGAAAATTTGCTTTTGAGCTCTATGATAATTTTTTGGGCGTTTTTCTTACCCAGGCGCGGGACCGCGGAGAAAAACGACACGTCATCTGAAATAATTGCGGAGAGAATTTGCGAACGGCTGCCGATTGAGAAAATGTTAATTGCTGTTTTTGGACCGACTCCCGAAACGCTTATTAAGTGTTCAAAAAGTTTTAAATCTTCCAAGGCTAAAAATCCGAAAAGCTCCAGCGCGTCTTCACGAACATACGTATAGGTATAGAGCTTAACTTCTTTTCCTATTTCCAAACCTGCACGTATTTCTTTTGAAACCAAAACCCGATACCCCACCCCATGGACATTTAAAAGTACATGTGCTCCGTCTTGTGTGTCAACAGTTCCTTGCAAAAATCCGATCATAGTCGCTTCATTTTATATGACAAAGCGTGCGTCAGCGCAATGGCCAGCGCATCCGCCGTGTCGTCGGGCCGCGGAATACTGTCGAGCTTTAGTAAAACTTTCACCATTTGCCCGACCTGCTTTTTTTCCGCCCTGCCGTATCCAGTTACTGCCATTTTTACCTGCATCGGCGTATAAACGGCAACGTCTGCATCCTGTGCCGCAGCAGCAACTAATACTACACCACGAGCTTGTCCCACTGCAAATGCAGTTTTTGCATTCGCGCCGAAAAAAAGTTCTTCAATGGAGAGCACATCGGGTTTTTCTGTTTTTAATAGTTTGCTGATAAACTGATGGATCGTCAGAAGCCGCTTCTCAACAGGAGTGTTCGCAGGAGTTTCCAAACAACCAAAACTTTGAACTCTAAATTCTGAATTCTGAACTTCAACTATTCCCCATCCCAGGCGCCCTAGTCCCGGATCAATTCCCAAAACCCGCATAAACTCTATTTTATTATAGCACGAAGCAGCCACAAAGGTTGTAAAAAAAGGACTTTTAAGATACAATAGAACCTATGCAACGCCAAAGTTTAAAAGTTGAAAAACGCACCACGCTTGGAAAAAAATTAAAAAAACTCCGTAGAGATGGATTATTCCCCGCAAATATCTACGGCCGCGATATTAAATCTCTTGCCGTCCAACTTCCCTACAAAGACTTTGAACACGTTTTCAAAGAAGCAGGCGAAACGGGTCTGGTGGATGTGCATGTTGAGGGTGAAGTTCGCCCGGTTCTTATTCACAACGTCCAAATAGATCCGCTTTCAAGAATGGCTTTGCATGCCGATTTTTATCAAGTAAACCTCAAAGAAAAAATTAAAGCAATGGTACCGGTTGAGCTAATCGGCGAGCCAAAAGCGGTAACCGATAAGGTCGGACTGTTAATGCCGCTCCTCTCGGAAGTTGAAGTTGAAGCCCTTCCCACCGATCTTCCGGAAAAACTTGACGCGGACGTTTCGCATTTGGCGGCAATTGATGATCAGTTAGCAGTGGCGGATTTGAAAACGCCAAGCGGAGTTACGATTCTTACGGATCCAAATCAGGCAGTTGCAAAAATAGCTGAACTTGTCAGCAAAGAGGCGGCCGAACAGGCAGCGGCTGAGGAAGCTGCAAAAGAAGCGGCAAAAGCCGAAGGCGCTGAAGGCGAAGCGGCGGAAGGTGCGCAAGCTGCAGAGAAAGCCGAAGGTGAAAAAACAGAAGCAAAACCCGCAGAAGAACCAAAGAAAGAAGAAAAGAAAGAGTAACTACTCTGTCAGCATTTTTTCAAACGCTCTCCCCTGTTCAAAATTCGGATCGATCATTAATGATTTCTGCAAGTATTCTTTTGCTTTAGAAAAATTTTTGAGCTGATACTGCAAGCGCGCGAGTATAAAATATCCGTCGCGGTAATCAGGATATTTCTCTACTATCCCCTGCCAGTACAAAACCTCCTGCTGTAGTTTCTTCTCTGTTTGGACAAGTGTTTGTTTCTCCAAAGCATGGGCATATACCTGGCCGCCCATAACACATACTGCAATAAATAACGCCAATGAAACAACTCCAACCACGTACAGCGGCCAGCGACGCCTGATTTGAAGCCGTTCGGTAAAAAAACGGTAAAACCTCGGGAAATATTTTTGCCTTGCTTGAGCGCGGGTTTGAACGGGCAGCTGCAGCGCAGCAGCGTGTTTTTTGTGTTTTCGTTTTCTTTTTTTCGGCAGTTTACTCATATGGTTTACCTCGCCGG
>DATIIG010000099.1:0-5541 GCA_035479835.1 Saccharimonadales bacterium (SeqCode)
ATCGGAAACCGGCGAAATCGGCTACGTCGCGGAAGTCATCGGCACTATTTTGTACGTAACAGGCCTCCCCTCGGTCAAGCCGCAGGAAATTGTATATTTTGAAACCGGCGAAATCGGGCAGGCGGTTTCCGTTACAAGGGAGCACGTGGAAGTCCTGGCGTATTCCAAAAAACTGCCGCGCGCCGGCGTAAAAGTAACCAGAAGCAATCAGGTTTTGCAGGTCGGGGTCGGCCCGGAACTTTTGGGACATATTGTCGATCCGCTCGGATTTGCACTTGAGCAAGAGACAACGTTTAAACTCAAAGAAACCCGCCCCGTCAATATCACTCCTCCCGGCATCGAAAACAGGCGCAAAATTACGCGCGCGTGCGAGACCGGTGTTGCAATGGTTGACCTTATTATTCCGCTGGGCCGTGGTCAAAGGGAGCTGGTCATCGGAGACAGGCAAACGGGAAAAAGTATTTTTCTTTTGAAAGCAGCGCTGACGCAAGCACGGGCAGGAAGTGTTTGCATTTATGCGGCTGTAGGAAAGAAAAAACAGGATATAAAACTTATTGAACAGTTTTTTGTCGAAAACAAAGTTATGCAAAATATCATTATCGTTGCCGCAACATCTGAGGACGCTTTATCAAATATTTATCTGTGTCCCTACACCGCGATGATGATGGCAGAGTATTTCAGAGATAACGGAAAAGACGTTTTGGTTGTTTTGGACGATTTGACAACCCACGCAAAGTTTTACCGCGAAATCGCGCTTCTGGGACGCCGCTTTCCGGGAAGAAATTCGTATCCGGGAGATATTTTCTACACACACGCCAGGTTACTCGAGCGCGCGGGAAATTTTGTGAATAAAGACGGGACGGAAACATCCATCACGTGCCTTCCGGTTGTTGAAACCGTACAGGGAGATTTGGCAGGATATATTCAAACCAATTTAATGTCGATAACTGACGGGCATATTTATTTTGACGTTGATTTGTTTGTCAACGGAAAGCGCCCCGCAATCAATCCCTTTCTCTCCGTTACCAGAGTCGGACGAAATACGCAAACAAGTTTAAAGAGAACGTTAAACCGCGAGATTTTGAGCTTTTTGACGCTCTATGAAAAAGTGAAAACATTTGTCCATTTCGGAACGGAACTCAACGAAAGTGTCAAGGCAACGCTTTCAACCGGCGAGCGCATTTACGCGTTTTTCGATCAGGCGCCCCATAGCGTCACTCCCCTTTCCATGCAGCTTTTGTTGTTTGCGATGCTCTGGGGCAATATGTGGAATAGTAAAACTGTTCTTGAGATGAAAAAAGATATGGACAAACTCGTTGATTTGTATCAGAAAAATCAGGCGTTTCAAAAACAAGTCGACACGATGCTTGCGGGAGCAAATACGTTTAACGAATTATTAAACACCATTCTCAAACAAACAGAAACATTCAAAAAATATATCACAACATAAACTATGGCATCAAAACGAGAAATTCAAAGCGAGTTGGAAACGCTGTCGGGTCTGCAGACCATGGTCGAGGCGTTTGAGGAAATCGGAACCAGCAAAATGAGAAAAGTCCGCGATAGTGTTTTACATAACCGCGATTTTTTGGACAATCTCAACAATATTTTCGCGCAGGTTAAGCGCACCTATACAAGCCAGGTCGAAACACTGATGAAAAAGAAAAAAATAACGGACATAAAAAAACTCTCTTTCAGAAAAACAAACGGCAAAACGGTTTTTGTTTTGCTTTCTTCAAACGCGGGTTTTTACGGCGACATTATCAAGCGCACATTTGAACTCTTTCTGGAGAATATCAAAAAAACGCCAAACGCCGAGGCGGTGGTCATCGGGAAAATGGGACTTGCCTACTTCACCGAGGAAAACGTTACCATTCCCTATACCTACTTTGACTTATCAGACGTTCGAACAGACAACGACAGCATGAAAAAAATTATCACCCATCTTATTGCGTACGAAAAAATTTACGTGTTCCATGGAAAATTCCAAAGCCTTGTCGTGCAAAACCCATCCATAACCAGCATTTCAGGCGATCTGCTTGAGAGTACCCAAAGTCAAAACGCGCCGGTTGTCAAATATATTTTCGAACCCTCGCTTGAAACCATCATGAACTTTTTTGAAACTGAAATTTTTGCCTCTGTTTTTGAGCAGTCGGTTCATGAGTCTGAGCTTTCCAAATACGCGTCTCGCATGGTTTCCCTGGACGCGTCGGTGGTCAATATTAAAAACCAAATTCAAAAAGTTAAATTTGAAGAAAGCAGACTCAGACACCGGATTGAAAACAGAAAACAGTTAAATGTTCTGGCAAGCATGGTCTTATGGAACACATAAATAAAATTCAAAACGGAACAATTGTCAGCGTCAAAGGGCAGGTCGTTGAGGTGGAATTTTTGGGTGAGAAACCGGCACTTCACGACATGCTGCTTCTTGCAAGCGACAAGGATGTGAAAATGGAAGTGAGAAGTTCTTCCGGTCCTTCGACGTTTTACTGTATTACATTTTCAGAAACGAGCAGTTTTTTCAGAGGGGCTGCGGTTATTAACACCGGCCTGCCGATAACCGTTCCTGTGGGCCCGAGTGTTTTGGGACGCGCTGTTGACGTGTTCGGAAACCCTATTGACGGCGCAGGCCCCATAACGGCCCCAAAAAAGCGGGCGATTTATCAGGACGCTCCGCCCTACCAAAGTCTTTCAACCAAAAAAGAAATTATGGAAACAGGCATCAAAGTTGTTGATTTATTTTCTCCGATTTTAAAAGGCGGAAAAATCGGTTTGTTCGGCGGCGCCGGAGTCGGAAAAACACTACTTCTGACCGAAATTATCCATAACGTTGTTGTTTTACACAAAGATAAAAGTGTGGCTATTTTCGCGGGGGTCGGCGAGCGCATCAGAGAAGGACAGGAACTGTACGAAACTATGAAAGAGCAAAATGTGTTCGGCTCAGTCTCACTTGTCTACGGCCCGATGGGAGAAAATCCGGCAGTTCGTTTTTTGACGGGCTTTACCGGAGTTACGATTGCCGAGCAGTTCAGAGACGAGGAAAAACGAGACGTTTTATTTTTTATTGATAATATTTTCCGCTTCGCGCAGGCAGGAAACGAGCTTTCAACGCTTATGAACAACATTCCCTCAGAAGACGGCTATCAGGCAACGCTTTCTTCTGAAATGGCCGCGTTTCACGAGCGCCTCGTCTCAACAAAAGATAATTTCATCTCAACCATTGAGGCAATTTATCTGCCAAACGACGATATTCTGGATCAGGGCGTGCAGGCGATTTTGACTTACCTTGACTCCGCAGTGGTACTTTCAAGAAATGTTTATCAGGAAGGAAGACTTCCGGCCGTTGATATTTTATCTTCCAGTTCAGCCGCGATAAATCCCGAGACAGTGGGACAGGAGCATTATGACATTTCCATTAAAGCGCAAAGCCTTCTCAAGCAAGCGGTTTCTCTTGAGCGCATGGTATCCTTGGTCGGAGAGTCGGAGCTTTCCAAAGACGATCGCATTACCTATCAGCGCGCCAAAAAACTGCGAAATTTTATGACGCAGAGTTTTTTTGTCGCGGAGCCCCAAACCGGGCGAAAAGGCGCATATGTCCCCCGCGAAACAACCGTTGCCGATGTGGGCGCAATTTTGAGCGGCCAATATGATGATGTATCCGATGAAAAGTTTATGTTTGTGGGAAGCGCGAAGGAGATTAAAAGGTGAGCACCACACCCCCAACCACCCCAAACTCCCAGACATCCCCAACGGTAAACAAAAATCCGAAAGAATTTCACGTAATTATTCGAACGCGCGAAAAAATCGTGTATGAAGGAGACGTGAAAGCAATAACGTCGCACAACGACAAAGGCCCGTTTGATGTTTTGGCCCAACACGCAAATTTTATCAGTCTTATCAAAGACAGTCTCACTATTCACAAAACCGACGGGACAAAACAGGACATGAAAGTTGACTCAGGAATTATAAAAGTTGAAAATAATCAAATGGAAATATATTTGGGCATCATAAACTTATCAACGCTGACACCCGAGACAGGAATTGCCCAACCCGTGCAACCTCAGACAAAACCGAAAAACTAGTCCCAAAACGCGAAAAAGGCACGGGGGTATGTGATGGACAATCCATCAGGGTTGTGTAAGTTGCAGCTATTAGCAACAGACAACTTCCTGATAGGAAAATCCTACCCGACGTGCCTTAATCGCACCTGTCCTCCTTGCGGGAACTGGTTTCATAATAAAATCCTTTCGGTGTGGTACTCTCACTCCCACGATCTTCCTGGAGGAAGATTTCAATCTCTGTTGCTATCCGAACCGAGGTGGTGCGCTAGTGGGCGGCCGGTTTTTGCCAAGAAGATGCAATCTGGACAAGCCAAAAGGCACTTGTCAAAAGGATAACCGTCGTTACCCACGCGTGTGCAGGGATAGGCGGAATGACGCTAGCCTCGCGGTTCCAAAAGGCGAAGAGCAAATGCACTCCACCTAAAACCAGAACGGCGAACACCGGCCCGCGAAGTACGACGTTAATCCGCCGAAGAACGGTGGAGACCCGCGGGTACTCCTCATTTATCCCGGTCAGCAAAGCCGCGGCGGTGAGCGTGAAGACGAACGGCCAAATAGATTGGTAAAACCCAATCCTCTCCTTTTCGACCCCGACGCTCGCGGCGACCATGACGTTGACGAAGGAGAAAACCAACAGACCAATTCCGGCCCGTTTGTAGATCTTGTCGGTTCCCTTCGCCATGGACCAATATGTTCCAAGGGCCAAGGCCAAGGACGATACTACGAGGTAAAACCCTTGCCAACCGTGTGGCTGTGAAGCCGCGAATGTCGCGAAACAAACCGCGATCGGCATGGCGAGGATGATCGCCAGAATTGATGGTGACTTCTCAGTCTCCGCGGGTGCAGTTGTGATCCTGCCGAAGATATCCCGTGCCTGAGGAGTAGACATGAATCTGCCGGAACTGTCTCGAGCTTGACGACGAGCAGACATGGATATTCCCTTTCTCTTGCGTGGCGAAAATCGCCCGCGAACTAGAAGATGTTTTGGTTTTCCTAGTGCTCGTCCGCCGGTGGCGGGCTTTTCGAGGGCACTATACGCCGGGGAGGAAAAATCGAAAGCTCCGAGTATGGGCTCGAGCCTCCAGGTCTGTGGAATTGATAGACCCTGACGTGGTCATTTTGATCCCAGACCATGAGCGCATCGCCCCGGGCGACCCATTTCCACCCTGGAGGTGGAACGAACTCGTGGAAATCGCCTTCGGATCTGATGTGCCTGAACGCGAGAACCTGTACGAGAACAACGCTATCGTGTTCGCGATAGACAGCGTAGTTGTCGCGGGCGCTAGTGATGTTCCTTAGCATCTTTACCGAACCTTCGGTTTGCCGAAATGAGTTGCTGGCCATCTGACCTCTCCTTTTTTCTCTGTGTGGCAGAAATCGCCGACGCGCTAATCCGTACGTTTGACCTTGAAATCAGGTGGTGGCAACAAACGCACCAGCCTTGACCTGGGCAGAGGTAGGTCTGATTTACACCATAATG
>DATIIG010000100.1:0-6845 GCA_035479835.1 Saccharimonadales bacterium (SeqCode)
TTCAAAAAACGACTCGCCGTATCCCCTGCCTTCATTTTCCGTGAACTTTGAAATTCCAAGCGTTTTGTAAATGCGGTCAAACTCTTTGAGTGACCAATCAATGCACATGTGCCAGAGCCTTCGCGCTTCTGCGTCTCCCTCTTCCAACTTTTTGAACCATTCCCGCGCCTTGTCTTCCAGACTCGGATCTTTTTCCGCCTCGTCGTGAAATTTTATATAAAGCTGCACAAGTTCTTTTACCGGATTTTGCGCTTTTTCAATCTTTTTTTCATCTCCCCATGTTTTTATCGCGTAAATTTGCTTTCCAAACTGCGTTCCCCAGTCGCCCAAATGATTATCGCGCTTCACATCCCAGCCGCTTGCTTCCATAATGTTTGCAATAGCATCGCCGATGATGGTTGATCGAAGATGACCCACGGTAAAGGGCTTTGCGATGTTGGGAGAAGAGTATTCAACGATAACGGTTCCTTTTGTTTGGCCTTTGTCTGCGTGCTTTTCCTGTCCCTTAAGCAGAGTTTGGAGATGAGTGATAAGGTAATGGCGGGATAAATGAAAATTTATGAACCCCGGTTTGACAACTTCCACCTTTTCAACTCTCAACTCTGTACTCTCCACTCTCAACTTCTCCGCGATCTCCTCTGCAAGCTCCGTCGGGTTTTTGCCCAGCTTTTTTGATAAAACAAGCGCGATGTTGCTTGAAAAGTCTCCGTGGCTCTGCTCAACCGGAACTGAAAGGCTAACCGAAACACTTTCCCACGCAATTTCCGAGGCCGCCTTTTCCAAAGCATTTTGAATTTGGCTCTTTACATCCATGCTTGCATTGTAGCACACCTATGGAGAAATTTAATTTAAGTAGTAGGAGCGGTTTGAGCAGCTTTTTTCTGATACGCCTTCTGCAACAAACGGAAGAATTCTACCGCGCGGTTTTGATCCCAGTGCAAATCCAAATCTCCATACCGTTTCTTATCCTGCACATACCCCGTGTGACCGCCTTTTTCCGTGATGATGCGTCTGACGTTTTTATTGTTGGCAAATTCCGGTCCTTTTAATGGCGATACAGGCACCATCGGGTCATCTTCTGCGGCGATAACAAGTGTCGGCACTGTAATATCCGGCACGTGCGGCAGCGCGCTGCCGAGATTGTAAAACTGTTCAAGCGTATAGCCCTGCGGAATTTGATACCGGATATCAAACTGCGAGAGTGTCTTGATTTTTTTGATATCCGTTGTATCCCAACTCTGTGGGTCGGTCTTTGCTTTTGTTTTAACCATACTTTTCAGCGCGTCTGCAATTCGCGCAACATACATTTTATTTTCCGCGTGTCCTTCCAGATATTTTATGCTGGCCAGCGGATCCACCACTCCCGACAATGTTGCCGCGCCTTTCACATCATATTTTTTTGCTCCATCACCCAGCTCTCCCAGCGCTTTGAGCAATATATTTCCGCCGAGTGAAAATGCCGCAAAATAAATATCTTTGAGCTTAACCGGCTCTTCCAAAGGCGGTACATTATTTCTTGCCATGCGAAGAGTATCGTGCCCGATGCCGTGTTCGTGGACGTATTTAAGCACATCGACAACGTCCGTGCTCTGATCACCGAAGTACAATGTTTTCGTAAGCGCCTCCGTCCCTCCCTGATTTCTTAAATTCATCCTGACAACATTAAAGCCGTAATGAAACGCTTTGCGCCCGATTCCCATCGCATATGTTGATCCGCTGGAAGCAACATAGCCGGGCACAACAATAATAGTCGGGTGATTTTCCGGGTCTTTCTGCAGATTGTATTCAATTGCTATTTTCCCGCCGTCCTGAAGCGGTACCAACTCCCGTCGTGTCCCCGGCCACGCATATTCAGGTCTCACAATTCCCAGCGGAAACGCTTTTTCACCAAAGTTCGGTGTGAAAACAGACGCGACGGTCTGCGTATGGCGGTTTGCCAACTGCGGCGAAGTCTTAAACGGATGACTTTCCAGCGTGCGCTCGATTGCGTCAAGTTCTTCAATACTGACATCTTTTGGTGATCTGCTCTCCGTTTTTGGAAACGAGTGAACAGTTTCAACAGGCGCTACTGCAAGATTTTTCTGCGGCTCTGTCGCTCCAACTTCAGCCATATTTATAGTATTATAGTTTCATAATGAGCGTACTTTGTCAATATTGCTTCAAGATCTAAATTTTTCGCTACTTGCAATTTTGCCTCTTGCGTGATAGCGTTAAAGTTAGCATAGAGCTTATCGCATATAGCGGATAGTTTCCTTAGTTTAAAACCATAAGCTATCTGCCATAAGCCATGCGCCAAACCTATGAAGGTTTTAATTATTGACGATGATCAGTCCTTTGCTACCGTGGTCACCACCGCGCTTGAAAAAGCAGGATTTCAAACCGTTTCCGCAGCAACTGCAGAAGAAGGTTTAAATAAAGCCAAGGCAGAATTGCCAAACATCATTCTGTGCGACCAGATACTCCCCGACATTTCAGGAAATAAAATTGTCGAGCAGCTCAAAGCCGAAGACGCGACAAAAAATATCCCGATCCTCCTGTTATCAAACTTCAGCCAGCAGGAACTGGTTACCGGCGCGATACAGGCCGGCGCGACCGATTATGTTTTTAAATATCAAGTCGAGCCGCAGGATATTATCAACAAAATCAATGAAGTTTTAAAAACAAACCAACCCGTCGGCGGCCCGAGTTCAAATACAGACCAAACAGGACAGCAGCAATCATAATCAAAATATAAACTACCATGTCACTTCCTCTGCTCTACGCACTTCTTCCAACACTCTTTTTCGGCATTTTGGCGATTTATTTTTCCGCAAAGTCGCAAAAATCAAAAACAAATGAAGTTCAAACGCCAAACCAAGAAATCTCTGCACAATCAAGCGAAGATTACACCAATACGATCGTTCACGACATGCGCGCACCGCTCACCTCCATCAAAGATGCCGCGGAGCTGATGGTTTCTCACCCTGAATTTACGCCTGAAGAAAGAACGAAAATGCTTGGCGTTATTGACACCGAAGCAAAACATCTTCTGGGAAAGATCGGAAGTATCTTAAACGCGGCTAAATTTGAAGCCGGAAAATTTGTGTTTCATAAAACCCCAACCGACCTTGGCCATCTTATTTCACAAAAAGTTCAGCTTTATATGCCCGAAGCACAAATGAAGCAGATTACGCTTGAGTCAAACGTTTCCCAAACGCCCATTCTCACCCTTGACGCGGAATACATCGGACAGGTTATTGATAATTTGCTCTCAAACAGTCTCAAATTTACTCACACAGGCGGAAAAATCACCATCGGACTCAAACATGACGACACAAAAGCAACGGTTTGGATCAGCGACACGGGTATCGGCATCGCAAAAGACAAGCAGCAATATCTTTTTTCAAAGTTTTATGAAGTTGAAGACGGCGGCGGCAAAGGGACGGGACTTGGCATGTATATTGTCAAAGAAATTATAAAAGCACACAATGGGCAGGTGTCATTTGAGTCGCAACAGGGAAAAGGAACGACAATTTCTTTCACCCTTCCTCTTGCAACTGCTCCGGTGCAAATCCAAACACCTGCTCCCACACTCCCCGTTTCCCAACTTTCCAACTGAAAATTTTTAGCGGTTTCTGTTTTTGACGAAACGTAGCGCTTGACAACTTTTTCTGCTAATCGGCATTTTTGAGATTTTGAGGTGTTGTCCCGAACTTACCCGATTATATGTTCTAAACAGATCAAACATCATCAATTTTTCCGATTTTTTTCGACTTTTGTCCCGAAAGTTTTGCCGTCTGTGACAATTTCTATGTCGCCGTTTTCATCGGTTCGAAGCGTTTTTATTTGCAAACTCTGTAAAAGATAAAGACTGCCCGGCGCCGGATGTCCGTAACGATTTCCCGCGCCGACAGAAATGACGGCAAGGGACGGTTGCATTTTTGCAAAAAGATCCGCGTTCATACCGCTTGATGATCCGTGGTGCGGCACTTGGAAAACACTCACGCGAGAAGATGATGCGATATCAAGTGCTGTTGCAAGCTCATCGGCCTGACTGTCACCCGAAAAAAGCGCGCTGAAATTTCCAAACGTCAAAAGTGTTTCCACAGACCCGAACTCCTTGCTCTCTCCTATTGTTCCGCCCGGACTTGTAGTCTCAAGAAATTCTTTTGTCGGACCCACAATCTGCAGTTTTACCTTGTCCGGAAATGTTATGGCGGCTCCTGCGCTCACATATTGCGTATTGATATGGTGGGCTTGTGCAGTTTGTTCAAATGCTTTAAATCCTGCCGTAGGGTTCTCAAGTTTTTCTGTAACAAAATGCTTCAGAGTGTATCGCTGTAGTACTTCCGTGAGACCCGTGTAGTGATCGGCGTGGGGATGCGTCAAAATTATAAGGGTAATGGTTCTGTCCCAAAACGGCATGTGGTTTGACAAACAGGTCAAAATTTTATCATCAGGACCTCCGTCAATGACGATATTTGCGCCTCCCGGCGTTCTGATAAAAATTCCGTCCCCCTGCCCCACATCGCACATAACCACATGCAGCTTCCCGTCGTCAAATGTTATTTTTTGATATATGGCAAATCCGGCAAGAAAAATAATTCCAAGAGAGAAAATTAAAAGATATTTACGCATATTCAATTAAATAAACACAAGAGTGAGGGGTGGCAGCAGAGGAAGGGCTCCCGACAGCGCGCAGGCGTTCGAGCTTGCGAGACTAGCCGAGCACTGGCGGGAGGGAAACTGCTGACAGGACCCCGAGCAAAGTAAAGCAAATTCATTTTTTTTCTTTCCGATACAAAACAATCGCCACTATAAAAAGATAATACGCAAAAATAATTGCGCCGGGCAGGTTTGCGACGCTTAAAACGAAACCTTTTTCCCCAAAAAACGTGACAACCTTTTCAAAGAAAATCAAAAAGGGCAGGCTCAAAAGCAGGAAAATTTTTCCAAGCCCCCCAAAAACCAAACCGACCAATGCTCCGACTCCACCCAAAACCATAAGAATCGGAATTGTCCACAGAACCAGCGCGTTGACCAGAATTGAAACTAAACCGTATTGCCCGAATGTTGCAAACATGATCGGAAGTGTGGCAATTTGCGCGGCGGTTGTTGTCGCAATATCATCGCCGATAAACCGGAATGCCCGAAAACTTTTCAAACGGTCAACAATAGGTTTGACCAGCAAAATTCCCGCGGTTGAGAGAAACGAAAGCTGAAACCCCACATCAAAAACCAAATCCGGTCTATAAACAAGTAGCACAAAGCCTGTCAAAAAAAGGAAAAACACGCTTAAAGTCTGTCTTCCCAAAAGTTGGGCGCCAAACGCAAACCCTGCCATAACGCTTGCGCGAAGAATTGAAGGCTCAAGTCCTGCCAAAACCGCGTAAAACAGCAAACCGAACAAACTCAAAACAATTCCGACCTGCCGCTTAAAAAGCGTCCCGAAAATTATGGTCAAAAACCCCGCGACCATGGTCACATTCATCCCCGACGCCGCGATCACATGCAACACACCGGTTGTTCGAAGCGAGTTGGTAAAATCGGCCGGCATGTTTTCCTTTATTCCGAATACTATGCCAAGGAGTAAACTGCTTTCCTGCGGTGGAAGCGTTTGAGCAAACAAACCGATAACTCTTGAGCGAAACCCTTTTGCGACTGCAAGAAGCGGATTTGGCGCTTCATTTTTCAAATCAACATGAGCTTTTTCAAGCGTGTAAATCGTTCTGCCTTTAAGCACTTGAGACTTTACACTGCCGGAAATTGCGATCGAATCACCGTAAGACAGGCTTGGAAACAAGGGTATGCTGATAAAAACCTGCTGGTGAAAACTGTCCGGCAGATCAATTGAAAATCGTTGAAATCTGCCGCTAACTTGAGGCTGCGATAGAAGCGTTGTCGTAAAAGAAACGGTATCCCCGTCATGATAGGTACGCGAATTTTTAAAGAAAATCAAGAAGCGAAGCCCGAGAATCAAAAGTAAAATCAAACAGAGGGCAAGCAATTTTTGTTTGTCCATTAAAAGGCGGTAATTTTATCTTTAATTTTGGCAAACACACTTTTTGAGACTATTTTGCGCATTGTCAGCTCGTCAATCGTCTGATATGGCCTGCCATTTATGATTTTTGCAGCGGTTACCGGCCCCACTCCCGGCAGATTATCCAGATCCTGCTCGCTTGCCGAGTTAATGTTGACCATTCCTGTTGTTGTTCCCAAAACCGCCGTTGTTCCGGAGTCTGAAGTTGTGGTAGTTTGCGAAACTACGCTGCCCGCCGAGCTGTCGCCTGCAGCAGGAATATAAATTTTCCCTCCGTCTATAACTTTTGTCGCCAAGTTTAAATTTTTTGCAACCCAACCTCTATCCGCGTTTTGTGAAAGACCACCCGCAGCAATCAGCGCGTCTTTGACCCGCGCGTCGCCGCTTACATGATACACACCGGGCTTTGTCACCGCGCCTTCAACGTCAACAATAACCTGTTTTCCCATGCTTGCACTTGAGGTTGCGCTGCTGGCATTTGCCGATTCAAAACGGACATCCGAGGCCGAACCGGAAGCGCCGAAAAAAACTATCAAACCATATACTAAGCAGATCATTCCAAGGCCGGCGGCGGTAATCGGAAGCCAGTGACGGCGAACAAGCGGGCTATATTTTTCAAACAATGATTTCAAATCAAAGTTCTGCATACCAAACTCAGACAACAAAATTTATTATCTTCCCCGGTACATAAATTACTTTTCTGATTTCTTTTCCTTCCAAATATTTTAGCACTCGCTCACTTTTCTTTGCCAACTCCTCGACTTTTTTCTGATCTTTAACTTCTGAACTCTGCACTTCCAATGTCTCTCGAACTTTTCCGTCCACT
>DATIIG010000101.1:0-4914 GCA_035479835.1 Saccharimonadales bacterium (SeqCode)
GACGTTATTGAAGCGCAGCCGCTGGGGAGTCTCAGACGCCGTGTCTCGACAATCGGCGATATAGATTTCGGCGTTACCGCAAAAGATCCGGGGAAGGTTATTGATTATTTCCTATCATACCCTTACAAAGAGCGGACAATTGAAAAAGGGCCGGTGAGTGCGGCAATGCTTGTCTCAGGCGGAAAACAAATTGATCTGATAACGCTTCCCAAAAATCAATGGGGGTCACTCTTACAACATTTTACCGGCAGCAAAAATCACAATATTCATCTTCGCGAACTTGCTTTGAAAAAAGGCATGTCTCTATCTGAGCGCGGCATAAAAATAAAAGAAAAAGGCAAAGAAATTCTAAAAGAATTCGACACGGAAGAGAAATTTTATAAGGCTCTGGGAATGGATTGGATAGCGCCGGAAATGCGCGAAGATAACGGTGAAATAGAACTCGCACTCAAACACGATTTGCCAAAACTCGTTGAGCTTTCAGATATCAAAGCGGATTTTCATATTCACTCAAGCTATCCCCTGGAGCCAAGTCACGATATGGGCAAAAATTCAATGGATGAAATGATCATAAAAGCAAAATCACTGGGTTATTCATACATCGGGTTTTCCGAGCACAATCCGAGCCAATCAAAGCACACGAGTAAACAAATTTATGAATTTTTAAGCAGAAGAAAAGAGTTTATTGAAAAATTAAGAAGCAAACATAAAGGGTTTGGGATTGTTTCTCTCATGGAGACCGATATTTTGCCCAATGGCTCACTTGCGCTTGATGATAAAGCACTTGAGCTTCTGGACGGAACAATCGTATCGGTTCATAGCGTTTTCTCAATGGATAAAAAAGAAATGACCAAACGCGTTTTGCAAGGTTTAGCTCACCCCAAAGCAAAAATTCTGGCACATCCCACTGGCAGGCTTTTGAATACCCGCGCGGGTTACGAGCTTGATTTTGCGCAAATTTTTGAGTTTTGCAAAAAAGAGAGTATTGCTGTTGAAATAAATGCATGGCCTTCCCGGCTCGATCTGCCGGATAGCTTGGTTCTTCAAGCGGTGAAACTGGGAGTAAAAATGGTTATCGACACGGACGCACACGCATCGGAGCAAATAGACATGATGCAATACGGTGTGTCCGTCGCGCGCCGCGGCTGGGCAAAAAAAAGTGATATTTTAAATTATTTAAGCTATAATGAATTTGAACAATGGCTCAAAAGTTAGGGGGTGAAACAAATGTTAATAGTTATAATTATTATTGCGGCAATACTTCTCATAGTGTTTCTGACATACAATAGTCTGATCACGGCAAAAAATAGAGTTGCGGAAGCACTTTCCGAAATTGATGTTCAGCTCAAAAGACGAACCGACTTAATTCCGAATTTGGTTGAAACGGTAAAAGGCTATGCCAAACACGAAAAGTCGGTATTTGAAAATGTTACAAAGGCGCGGGCGAGTTTACTCGGCGCAAAGACAATGTCTGATAAAGCGCAAGCGAACAATCAATTGGCGCAAACATTAAAATCTCTTTTTGCTGTTGCCGAGGCATATCCTGATTTGAAAGCAAGTGATAATTTTAAAGAGCTTCAGGAAGAACTTTCCGACACCGAAAACAAAATCGCGTACTCTCGGCAGTTTTATAATACAGTCGTTTTGGACTACAATAACAAGCTAAAAGTCTTTCCAACCGTTGTATTTGCAAACATGCTACACTTTACACCGGCAGACTTTTTCGCAGCAACTGAGGAAGAGAAAAAAGAAGTTTCAGTAAAGTTCTAAACACTCTTATCTCGCCAATTTCGCAGTTTCGTGCATGAGAAATGGAGTGAGCTGTCAGGGGGATTCCCCACAAACTTGTTGGGGAGGGGGTGAAATCACCCGACTAGCGAACGAGATTTTGAAAGCACGAAACAAGACTTGGCGACAGTTTTGCGTACTTTTGCTGCCAAAAGTACAAACAAAATTTATATGAATATATATTCAAACATCTCAAGCAACAAATGGAAAACGTGGCTGATTATGGTTTTGTTTGTCGTTTTTATCACGACCATTCTCTATATTTTCGGCAGAGCATCAGGATACGGATTGTCATACGCGGGAATCGGGTTAATAATTGCAGGCGCGATGAGTCTGGGGAGTTATTTTTATTCCGACAAACTCGTTCTGGCAACATCCGGCGCGAAACTCATTGAAAAAAAAGATAATCCCACGCTGTACCGAATCGTTGAAAATCTCGCAATCGGAGACGGGCTTCCCGAGCCGCGCATTTATATCATAAATGACCCCTCGCCAAATGCGTTTGCCACCGGTCGCGACCCCAAACACGCGGTCGTGTGTGTCACAACAGGAATTCTTGAGCGTTTAAATAAAGTAGAACTTGAAGGAGTCATCGCGCATGAACTTTCGCACGTCAAAGATTATGACACACGCTTAATGGCAGTTGTTGCGATACTTGTGGGGTTTGTCGCAATCATCGCGGATTTTTTTATGAGAAGTCTATGGTTTGGAGGAATGCGAAGTCGCGATGATGACCGCGGAGGAAACAACGCGCAGGCAATATTTCTTGTCATCGGAATTGTGTTTGCAGTCCTCTCGCCTATTGTCGCAACGCTTATTCAGCTTGCGGTGTCGCGCAAGCGCGAATTTCTCGCGGATGCTTCAGGAGCACTCTTGACGCGCTATCCTGAGGGCTTGGCAAGTGCACTGGAGAAAATATCAAAAGATCCAACGCCTCTGAAAAACGCGACTAATGCAACCGCTCATTTATTTATCGTTAATCCGTTCAAAGGAAAAGACGCGAAAGCCTGGTTTGCGGGACTTTTTGACACCCATCCCCCGATTGAAGAGCGCATCAAGATTCTAAGATCGATGTAGATCTACCTAAGAACGTCTAAAAATCCGAGAAGAACTTACTGATCTGCTATTTTTTTCTACCAAATTTGCTAATTCATTTTCTTCAACCGGCGTTAGTATTCTTCTGACTTGTCCTTCTGTTTTTCGTTTTCTCTTAGTTTTTTTAACTTCCAGGCCAAAGCACTGATCCTCCCCGGCTTCAATTCTTTCTAAAAGCGGCACAAGATCGCTTCTTCCTTCCTGTAGTACGCCAATACGTATTGTTTTTACGGGGGTTGAGCTATCCAAGACAGAGTCTAGTTTTATGCCTGGATTAATACATTTACCAAGAGGTTCACCAGACTTAGTTGAGATACCCGCGTATTCAAAGAACTTACAATCTCCGCATCTTTGCTCTGGCGTGATCATTGTCAGATTTTAGCAGAAACGTGTTAAAATATAAACGTGAACTTCTTTCTCATTCTCTTTGGCAAATTTATTGTCGCGTTTAGCCGCGCTCTCAATCTGGGAAACGGCTCGACGTGGCCGGGACACATCGCGCTCATGAAGAATAAAAATTTCATTCGCGAAATTAAAGCGCAAAACGCAAAGCTCAAAATTATTCTCATCGCCGGGACAAACGGCAAAACAACAACATCCAAACTTGTCCGGACAATTCTTGAGAAAGACGGAAAAAAAGTTTTTCAAAATGAAGCAGGCGCGAACTTGATTAACGGCGTTGCGTCATCGCTTATTTTAAACTCCGGCTTGAACGGAAGAATAAACAAGGACTTTGCAATTTTTGAAATTGACGAGAATTCACTCCCTCTTGTTCTGAAAGAGCTTACGCCCGATTATCTTGTCATTTTAAATCTCTTCCGCGACCAGTTGGATCGCTACGGCGAGGTAAACATCATTGCCGACAAATGGGATATAGCACTTGACCAACTTCCTGACACAACAACTATTGTATTAAATGCCGATGATCCGCAAATCGCGTATCTGGCAAAAGGTGTAAAAGCAAAAGTTTCATACTTTGGTTTAAATGATAACGAAGAAATGAATAATAACTCGCACCAAGCGGTTGATTCTATTTATTGCCCCAACTGCGGACATAAACTGATTTTCAAAAAAACATTTTTCTCTCACCTTGGCGATTGGGAATGTCCATCGTGCGGAAGAAAACGCCCGGGCATCACTGTTGACTGCTCGCCCGCGTATCCGCTGCCGGGTCTCTACAATAAATACAATATTCATGCGGCCGTTCTTGTTGCTCAGCTTTTAAACATCAATGAGAAAACGACAAAGTCTGCTCTGCAGATCTTTTCTCCCGCGTTTGGTCGTCAGGAAATTGTTGATATTGATGGGAAAAAAGTGCAGTTATTTCTTTCCAAAAACCCGACAAGCTTTAATGAATCGCTGCGAACCATTGCTAGTTTAAACGCCAAGCATTTATTGCTAGTGCTTAACGACAGAATCCCCGACGGAAGAGATGTTTCATGGATCTGGGACACGGCGTTGGAAGAATTTGTTGATAAATTTTCAATAATTACTGTTTCCGGAGATAGAGTATATGACATGGCTGTAAGAATAAAGTATGCTTCCAACGAATTCAAAATTCAAAATTCAAAATTCAAAATTGAGGAGAACTTAGATGACGCGATCAGGAAAAGTTTGGAACAAACTAAAGTCGGCGAAACGCTTTACATCCTGCCTACCTATTCCGCCATGCTCGAAGTAAGAAAAATCATTACGGGCAAGAAAATACTTTAGCAAATAGCTTATTGCAGATAGAAAATATGAAAAAAAATAACCATACGCCATCAGCCATACGCCATCAGCTAACAATCGGCTGGCTTTATCCAGAGCTCATGAGCACCTACGGCGACCGCGGCAATATAATTGTTTTGACAAAACGCTGCCAATGGCGGGGAATCGATGTTAAAGTAAAACATCTTGATGTCGGATTTGCAGCAGAGGATCTTAAAAAATGCGATTTGCTTTTCATGGGCGGAGCGCAGGATCAGCAGCAAAAAATTGTCAGCGACGATTTATCAAAAGAAAAAGTAAAAACTTTGAAGCAACTGATAG
>DATIIG010000102.1:0-4708 GCA_035479835.1 Saccharimonadales bacterium (SeqCode)
AATCCGGTGTCCATATATTTTTCAAGCCCGTGAATATCGGGCTGGTGCGCTCTGATCAGCGACCAACCCAAAAGAACTGTGAAAAATAACAGTTCTTCAAAAAGAGCAAATCCCCATGCTTTTCTTATTCCTAAAAAAGAAGTTCTCACCGGTTTGAAAAGAAGTGTTGCTAAAGAGGCAATAATAAGAATTAGCCAGGATGAAATAGCGGAAAATGGAACAATATGCAAAATCCCCACAACAGATACAATATAGGAGACAGTCGCAATTCCCAGAATTTTTGCAAAGATGTATCCCCTATCAAAAAAGTTTGAAAAAATCATCGAAGTCAGCGGGGCAAACGCGATGCCGATAACAAGAAAAACACCCCACCATTGAAGAACTGAAGTAAGATCTATCATGCTGAACATAAAAACTATTATAGCAAGTATTTAGGGTATTGTAAGCGGTGTTGGAGCAATATGAATTGAAGGTTGGGGCATTTGCGCCGTTTGGGTTTGAGAAAATTTATTTTGATAATAGAGCGTTAATGTTTCATTTTTCGGACAGAGAAATTTCTGGTAGGGATTGCAATATACAAGCTTGGAAAATGTTTGATATGAAGCAGAACAGGACTTGGAAATAGCCATTGCGTTTATTGCAAGATCCGGATTTTGGAAAATGAGAAAATTTTTCTTTGGGAGAAAATATTGATACTGCTCCTGTACATGCAAAAGCGAAAAGTACTCATAATTTGTGGGAGCAACAGATACGCAAACCGTTTGCGCGGATTTAAACTCGGGATTTTTTTGCAGAAAATAAATTGCGTGCATGGAAAGATAATCAATGGTTGTATATTGTTTGGAGGCGGGTTCATTTAAGAAAAAAGTACATGCAAGAAATATGAGATACCCTGCAAATATAATTTGTAACGCGTTTAGAAGAAATGTATTTGAAATATACCGTTTGACAAGAAGCAAAACTTTATAAAAGCCGTACGCTGCAAAAATAGCCGCGATAGGAAGAAGCGGCAGCAAGCGGTTATCCGAGTTAACCGCTTCCGTAATTGCACTGTTGGTAAAGGGAAGCGCGAACGCATAAAAAATCAGTATCCGCAAAAAAATATTTTTGCCAAAAAAAATTGAAGACAAAAGTCCGAGAATAAAAAATATTGCAAGTACGGGCGGAAGCAGTGGTTTAAACTCCTGAAAATGAGTACTGGTTGTTGGCTGCGAAATATACACAAGCAAAGATTTTTTGTAATTATCCGCAAGCGTTGCTATTTTGTTTGCAGTAACATGAGCATTTGCCAAAGATCTGGTTTGGAAAAACGTTTGCGGAGGTGAATACAAAATGCGCGGCCCAAACCCGACAAAATAAAAAAGTACCATAAGAAGCGGCGCGGCATAAAAAACTTTTGCAAGTTTTTTCCTCCAAATAGCAATACATGTTAGCGCTGATATAACAATTATTGTTAATAACGAAACGGTTCGGATTGAGGTATGAAATCCGCTTGCAAAACCCAGAAGTAAACCAAGCAGTATATACATGTTCGGTTCTTTTTTTTTGACAAAAAAAGCAAGAAGAAGAAAGATAAGTGAAGTAAAAAAACCGCTGAACATTACCACAACTTCGGTTCTGGCAAAGTAGAGATGAAGCGGTAAAACAAGAAGAATTAACGATGCAAAAAATGCAACGTGTTTGTTAACTCCTTTTCGCACAGCCGCGTACAAAATAAGCACATCAAAAATTGAAAGCAGTGTAGCCGGTACGCGAAAGGTAAAAACGGAATTTTTAAATATCAGATAAAAAAATGACGTAATAGTCGGAATAATTGCGCCGTGAGACGCGTATCTGCCATAGCCGAAAATATTCTTAAAAGTTCCATCTGCAATCTGCTGCGCGTTAATTCCGCCGTCTCTGATTTGATCATAAATTGCGACAAACGGATATTCTTTTAAATATAAAAAACTGCAAACCAGCGCCGCAATAACTAAAAAGAGGGGGGCATAGTTGTCTTGTTTGCGGGCGAAAAATTTTTGTAAACTCTCAAACAATTTTTTTCTGCGTTGAAAAGCAAAGTATAAAGGAAGGATTAGTACAGCCAAAATCCAAAGGGCAAACGAAACCCAACGATAAGAAAAACCGCTGTCAATAAGTGCTAAAAGAATGCTTGCAATATAAAATGAAAAAGCGAAAAATCCGAAGAGGAAAAGAGGTTTATTTCTCATTATTTTCCGTTATCATACCCGCAACCTTTTCGCCAAGCTCCACCGCGTAATTTGTTCCCCGGTCCCACGGATACACTTGCTGCATATTTGCAAGATACACGTTTTGAAGCGGTGTTTTGATAGGCGGAATTTGGGACGAATAATTGCGGGGAATAATCGGCTGGGCAAACGGCGCGTGGAAAACTTTAAAATCAATTAAATTCTTTTTATAATTCGGATTAATTTTTTTCAAGTACGGATCGTAGCGTTTCAGAAGCTGGTCCGGCGAGGCGGAGAATAGCGGATTGTCGGTTGGCATGTAATTTCCGACATATACAAGATTTTCATTGTTGTAATGTTCTTTATCCATAAAATGGGTGTGCTCAACAATTGCAAGAATTGGTGAGTTGATATCGCACATATTCAGCCAATAGGTATTGTCATGCATAAACTCTTCTTTGAGTCGCAAAACCATGTTAATTGCGCCGATCCCTTTTAAGTTTGAAAGCATTTTTACATACTGCGCGGGAAGCGCGGGAGCAATTTTTGAAAACAAAAATGAAGGAAGCGTTACGATAACAGCGTCAAACGTTTCCGTTTGTACTTTTCCGTTTTCATTTCGAAGCGTTACTTTCGGTTTCAAGTCAGAAGAAAGCTCCACAACTTCGGTATTGAATAAAATAGTTCCGTTTTGTTTTTTTATTTTTTCAACAAGTGCATCCGCAAAGTGCAAAAACCCGCCCGCCGGATACGCAAGGGAGGGTGTCCGTTTGCTGATACGTGCCCAAAACCACGCAAGCGACACAACGTCTGCATACTTCCCGAGCTTGTTTACCATAAGCGGTTCCCAAATTGTTTTGTATCCGCTTTTGCCGATCATGGTTTTGAGAAACGGCTCCGCGCGAAATTTCTCAAGCGGTTTCCACATGGGATTGTAACGAAGGATACCGATTGTTATTGCGGTACGAAGCCTGTCGATAAATGTTAGTTTGGGAAACATCAAAACGGTTTTCGGGGAGTCAAACTGATAAATTCCTCCATCAACAAACGTGGAAGTTTTGGGCCGTTTGATAACAACTTCATAGTTTATTTCTTTTGCCAAATCCAAAACGCTTTTATCATCGGTAAACCAGTGGTGATAATGTTTCTCAAGTGACCAGTCCCACTGACTTTCTTTGTATCCTATCGCAAGTCCACCGGCTTGCGGATCTTTTTCAAATACCGTAACGCTGTGACCTTGTTTGGTTAAGCGATAGGCTGCGGCCAGGCCGGTAAAGCCTGCTCCAAGGATTGCTATTTTCATAGCAGCGCTCCTCCCCGGGAGAGCAGGAAAAGAAGAATGCCGATAACGGTTGTTGTAGCACCTGCCGCGCCGGCAATAAGAACCGAGGCATCACCCGTTGGCGGGATGACCTGTTGGGGAGTCGGCGTGGGAGTTAGAATAACAGTCGGAAACGGCGTTGCCGCAATAAGCGTCGGAGTCGGCGTGGGCGTGACTAAAACTGTCGGAATTGGAGTAAGAGTAATAACCGCAACGTTTGTCGGTGTCGGTGTAAGTATGGTTGGAGCAGCGGTAACTGCTGCGATTGTCGGCGTTGCGGATGGTGTCGCGGTTTGAAATACCTGCGTGCCGGCCGCAAAAACAGTAAACGACTGGGTAATAGTTCGCAAAATTCCAAGCGAATCTTTTGTCGTAATAGTAATCGTGTGATTTCCCACAGGAAGCGGGGTGCTCGGGCGAAACGACCAGTTGCCGTTTGCGTCCGATGTCACCTGCGCTTGAATAGGTGTTGAGTGAATAATAATAACGACTGTCTGGTTAGGCATTGCGGTGCCGCGAAAAACAGGCTGAGGGTCAATGACTGTCCCTGCATTTTTGGGAGAAGTAATTTTGGGTGCTGTTGCGGTTTGAGTTTTTCCACCGACCAGAAATGTTGCAAAACCGCCGGCCGAGGAAGATGCGCTTGGCTCGAAAGAAGTTTGCGCGGTAAAGTCATAATTATTCGAGAGCGTAACAAGCGGCAAAATATTATCCGATGTGAGCGAGAATAAAATATTTGACGCCAGATTGCTTCCCAGTATCTGAATATGCAAAATACTTGTTGTTAAAAGAGCGCTATAGCTAGCAAGATCTTTAGTTCGAAGATCCGCAAGCGGGACAGAAAAACTCCCGTCATTTTTCGAAAGCGTTGAAAGCGACTGAGAATTTTGCTCATCAACGTATACCAGCGCTCCGGTTGCCGCCGATCCGTCCGGAAGTTCAATTTTTCCGCTAAGCGGCGCGGTTGCCGAGGGGGTCGCCGAAATTTGCGGGGCGGTTGTTACCTGATAGGGTTGCCCGTTGCTAAGATATGTTCCCGTACCGCTTTCAATTGCAAAATAATATAAAGTTTGCGGGCTCAAATTTTTTGCCGTCATCATATGCGTTTGATACGAAAGAATTGTTCCCGTTTGATTTCTTTGGTCAAGGATTGTTTGCCCGAGTGTTTTATCCTTGCCCATGTTGACTGATCCTAAAA
>DATIIG010000103.1:0-5930 GCA_035479835.1 Saccharimonadales bacterium (SeqCode)
TTTTGACTCCCAACTTCAATCCCGTCGGCACGCAGGCAACGGTCAAAACGTTATCATCGCAGGATTTAGTTGAAATCGGAGCGCAAATTGTTTTGGCAAATACGTATCACTTGCATCTTCGTCCCGGAGAAAAAGTTGTCAAAAAGTTTGGCGGTTTAGGTTCGTTTATGTCATGGAGCGGCCCGACAATGACGGATAGCGGCGGGTTTCAGGTTTTTTCTCTTGGTACGGCGCAGAAAAAAGTTACGACTGTGGGTGGAAAAGGGCAGAAGCTCAGTAAGTTTTCAAAATCCGTTTTTGTTTACGAGCCCGAAGATGAGGCGGTTGTGATCTCAATGCAAAAAATAAAACCCGCAAAAATAGATGAGGACGGCGTGACGTTTTACTCGCATCTGGACGGTTCAAAACAGCGTCTGGATCCGCAAAGTTCAATTCGCATGCAGGAGGAGTTGGGCGCGGATTTGATTGTGGCGTTTGATGATCACGAGTCGCCGCTGTGGGGATATGAGGAGACCAAAAAGTCGCTTGAGAGAACCAACAGATGGGCGCTATCGAGTTTAAAATCTCACAAAAGAACCGACCAATTGATGTACGGCGTAATTCACGGCGGAATTTTTGAAGATCTGCGCAAAAGTTCTGCTCACTTTACCGATCAACACTTCGGCGCAAACGCAATCGGCGGCGCGTACACGTCAAAAGAAATTTTGTATCGGGTTTTGGACTGGACCGTGCCGTTTCTTGACGAGCAAAAACCGCGACACCTTTTGGGAATAGGAGAAGTGCAGGATTTATTTGAGGCGGTTGAGAAAGGAATCGATTTTTTTGACTGCGTTTCGCCAACTAGAAGGGGCAGACACGGGACATTTTACGTCAGCCCAAAAAGCGGGGGAACGACACGCAACAGTTTTTCTCTGCACATCGGAAACGGGCAGTTTGCTCAGGATATAAAGCCGCTTGATCCGGCGTGTGGGTGTTTGAGCTGCAAAACCTACACCAGAGCATATATTCATCATTTGTTCCGCGCGAAAGAACTCCTTGCATACCGGCTTGCGAGTTATCACAATGTATTTTTTATTGTCAATCTCATGCGCGAAATACGAGCAGCAATTCTTGAGGGAAGATTTCCGCAACTCAAAAAAGAATGGATAGGGAAGTAAGGAAATTTAAGTACCTACATTCTGCCTCTTGATCCTTCGACTAACTCAGGATCTGCGTCCCAAAATTGCCTCAATTTTGCTCCTTGACATACTATCATCATACTAGTATACTAGTAGAGTGAAGTTGCAGAAGGTGGTTGCAACGGAAAAGAAAATATATGGCAGTAAATTTGTTTAGTTATAGAAAATCCAATACAAAGGAGTTAAAAGAACTGGTAGAGGAGTTTCTCAAAATCAAAACTGAGCAGGAGATGACGGATTTTCTCTACGGCATGCTTACACCCGCAGAGCTGATTGAATTGCCTAACCGTTTGCAAATTGTAAAAATGCTCAAGCGCGGAGTTTCTCAAGTTGATATCGCGGGAAAGCTGCACGTGGGGATTGCCACAGTTACCCGCGGCGCAAAAGAGCTTCAGAAAGGCAGATTTAAAAATGTGTAGTTTAGTAACAACAAAAATAAATAGTGCTTGGAAAACAACCTCGTAAGTAGGAGGTTTGTTTTCGTGTCAAAACAGCCTCCTCAACAGGAGGTTTTTTAGTGGAGAAAATATGGAAAGAAAATTATTTTTAGCAAAACAGGAAGCATTAAAACAAGCGGTTGTAAAACCTTTCATGATGCAGTTGGAAGATATTGGATCAGAAGGCGGAGAAGTTTTATTTGATAGAAAACTTCATCATCAAGAAATACAGTTTTTAATGAGTCATTTGAGGAAGCATCATGTCGGGATCCGCCATAGAATTGGCTACATTATTCGAGCCCGAGACGATAAACGTGCTTTTACAACAATTGAAGTGAAAGAGAAAGGGGGGAGATGAAACTATGAATAAAGAATTTGGAAACAAGGCTTACAAAAAATCAGAAGATATTCATCAAGATTATCAGGCAATTCATGCACTTCGAGAAGAACGAAGAGAACGATTAAAAGGAGTTATTCTATATCGAAAAGGACATAAAAAAGGATTAATGGAGGAGTCGATCCAAGCTGTGTAAAACGAATCCTCTCTCTTTAAGAGAGGTTTAGAAAAGGTGGTGAGTATTATGACTGAATCAGAAAAAATATTAGAGCATCAGGCATTCAACCATGTTAAATTTACAGATTTGCTTGAACAACCCGACACATTTCGTGGACAGAAAGTGCTAACTGTTGCTGCTTATGTGGTAACGGGAAGAATGATACCTTCTTCTCCGGATGTTGGGAATGGTTCGTATCGTGAGGAGACAGGATTTATGCAAGATGTTACTGATTATATTTATTCTTACGACTTGAATAGAACGATGAATTTTAGATTTATTCAAACAAGCGGAGAATCCGGTTCAAATCCATTAGGTGCAGCCAAAATGTCAAGAATATATGGTTCTATCCAGGAAGGATTACGGGGTGAACATTATTTTCATGTATCAGAAGTTGAGGAAATTAAGGAAATTAAGATGGATTTTCCAAGTGGTTGGTAATAAAACATATGTATCGAAATGTGATAAACTAAGAATATGAAAAAGAGGATTTTGACCGGATTTACGCCGACGGGGAAGTTGCACTTGGGACATTTTGTGGGTAATTTGGAAAACCTGCTCAAGTTAAAAGATGAATACGATACCTTTGTGCTTTTGGCAGACACACATGCCCTTACCACGTTGCAGAAAAACCCAACTGTTATCCGCCAACACACGCTGGATGTTCTTCTCGATCTGCTTTCCATCGGTTTGTCTGAAAATGATGTAACCTATCATGTTGAGTCGGAAATTCCTCAAATTTATGAACTTGCCGCGATTTTTTCCATGTATGTCGGGCATAACCGCGCGCTTCGCAACCCGACCATTAAAGATGAGGTAAAAATGAAAGGACTTGGGGATCAGATGAGTTTGGGGTTTATCAACTATCCTATGTATCAGGCAGCTGATATTTTGTGCGTAAAAGGGGAACTTATTCCGGTTGGAGTTGATCAGGAAGCGCATCTTGAGCAAAGCAGGGAAATCGCGCGGGAATTTAACAGCTTAGCTGGAAAAAATATTTTCCCGGAACCCAAAGGTCTTATCGGCAGAGTAGGGAAGTTAATCGGCACCGACGGAAATGCAAAAATGAGCAAATCTTTGGGAAACACGATTTATTTGTCAGCAACAGAAGAAGAAGTCAAGGAAAAAGTCATGAACATGTACACGGATCCCAATCGTCTTCATGCGACCGATCCGGGAACTGTTGAGGGAAACCCCGTGTTTATTTATCTTGACGCATTTGGAAAAGAAGGAGACAGGGAGCAGATTGAAAATTATAAACAGCGTTACAAAAAAGGTGAGGTCGGCGATGTGGAAGTAAAAAAATATCTCATTACTGTCTTGGAAAACTTTCTTTCTCCCATTCGAAAGAGAAGAGAAGAGTTTAAAAACGAACAAAAGCTTCTGAAGATTTTGAAAGCGGGAACAGACAAGACGCGCGACGAAGCACAAAAGACTTTGGAAGAAGTAAAAACCGCGCTCGGCTTCTTATATTAGTTTACGGTGTCGGGGAGAGGGGATTTGTTGCCACGTAGCTTTTCCATTTTTCCCAAAAAGTTTTTTGATCGGTATTTAGCATTTCATATTTTTGCACGACACTCAGAAATTTTTGATCCACACCTTCCGGCTTTTTCCCTAAAAGAGTTCCTTCAAGTTGATACGCGCGCACCGTTACCTCATACGCTTCCGCCAATGCCTCGTCATCTGACATGCCTTGGTCCTTTTGTGAAATAAATGTTGCCTCTCGGATCAAAGCAAGCATAAGCGGCAAAGGCGTTGGTGCATCAAAAAGCGGTTCAGTAAGACCAATGTAGCGTCCCTGTATAGCTTTTGCGTCATATGATTTATCGTTGACAAGCAATTGTCCCGCGGTAAATATTTGTATCCCATGACTGCGGATAAATTGTATCGAGTCGTTGAAAAAAGAGTTATGCGAAACTTCTATATCCATTGCTGTTTCCGCGACGTTTAAGCGGTTGTCTATGAGTGTCTTTCTTGCTGCCGATACTTCCAATGCTTTTACCCATTTTTGGCGGCTGCTTTCCATGGCATTTGCCTCTATTTCCATTCGGGCAGAGGGAGTAGCGGTAGAAAGATCAATTCGCGCAGGAGTCGGCCGGGGTAGGGGCTCACTCTTTTTTGCACATGCGGCAGAACCAAGTATCGCAATACTCAGACCTGCGGCAAGTAATCCTTCTCGTGCATTTTTCATGAAGTAAGTATAACAATTTTTATTCGCAGAGTCAATATTATAGGATAATGCTATACTGGGACAAATGAAACTTTCAAAAAAACAAATCACTGCATTTCAAAAAGAAATCTATGCATGGTTTAGAATACATAAGCGAGATTTGCCGTGGCGCCCTCCTTCGCTAAAGCTTCGGAAGGATAAAACTCTAAACCCGTACCGAATTCTCGTTTCCGAGATGATGCTGCAGCAGACGCAGGTGGGCAGAGTCTTGCCAAAATATGAATTGTGGCTCAAAACATTTCCGACCATTGAGAGTTTGGCGGCAGCAAAATCTTCAGATGTCTTGAGAGTCTGGTCGGGACTCGGATACAACCGCCGAGCGCTGTATCTGCAAAAAGCGGCGCAAAACATTATTGAAAAACACAAAGGGAAATTTCCAAAAGAAGTTTCAAATTTGAAAAACCTTCCCGGAGTAGGGGAAAATACCGCGGGCGCTGTGGCGGCATTTTCGTTTAATTCACCCGCTATCTTTATTGAAACCAACATCCGCCGCGTTTTTATCCATACGTTTTTCAAAAATTCAGACAAGGTCAGCGACAAAGAAATTTTACAACTCATCAAACAAACCATTGATATCAAAAACCCGCGCGACTGGTACTACGCGTTGATGGATTTTGGAAATTATTTAAGCAGAGTCATTGAAAATCCCAATAGAAAAAGCCGCCATTACGCAAGACAGTCAACCTTTAAAAATTCCGATAGATATTTTCGCGGACAAATCGTAAGACTTCTTTTGAAAGCTAAAACATACAAAGTTTCAGACCTTGAAAAGCATTTCAACCTTGACAAAACGCGCCTTGAAAAAATTATTGAAGGTTTGGAAAAAGATACGTTTATCAAAAAAATCAAAGACAAGGTAGCGCTTGCGTAGACAATTTTTCAAATAGCTTTGCATTGTTTTCAAACTGTGCTATACTAGCTGAAATTATGGCAGGAAACGGTAAGCGGCATAAAAAATCCCGCATTGTTAGATTTCGTTTTAAAGCTTCCTGGAAAAATCTCATCCTCTACGGATTTTTACTGTTTTTCTTGATTTTTCTTTTCATGGGGTTTGCCCAGCCGTTTGAACAGGGAAAAACAGCTCCTTTGTCGCAAGTGATTGACGATGTAAAAGCGGGGAAAGTCCAGCAGATAACAATCGTTGATAACAAATTAACGGTCAAGGAAAAAAATCAAACCCTCACGTCTCAAAAAGAAAGCAGCTCAAACGTGTATCAGCTTTTCAAAGACGCGGGCGTTCCGCTTGATAAAACAAAAGTTGACATAAGAGACGAGTCGGGGCTTAACAGCTGGCTCAATATCGTTACCTCAATTTTACCGGTCATTCTGATGGTCGCGTTTTTCTACTTTATTTTTCGGCAAGCCCGCGGTGCACAGGACAATATTTTTTCATTCGGTCAGTCGCGCGCAAAACTTTTTTCAAAAGACAGCCCGCGTATCAGTTTTACCGATGTCGCGGGAGTTGACGAGGCAAAACAGGAGCTCACGGAAATTGTTGATTTTCTCAAAAACCCGGGCAAATACAAAGCAA
>DATIIG010000104.1:0-1999 GCA_035479835.1 Saccharimonadales bacterium (SeqCode)
AGTCGTTTTTGGCTGTCGTAAGAAGACCGGCGTTAGTCACTCTACATGCAGTACCCCCCCCGTTACCCGTATACCCGCCATCATTATCATATATTATTCCTGTCACTTCCGAACATTTGAGTCCCGTAATACCAGCGCCGCCTGCTGGATCTAAACCAACATTCCCGGTAATAACAGAGGTAGGAACGTCCGTTATGTTCGGGGTGCCGGCTAAAACCGCGAAAGGGTCAGCCGTTCCAAGATTCACTGTTGTAGTAGCTGCATACGCTTTTGGTGGAGGTATAAAAACGAACTGTATTAAAAGAAGCAATGTTACGACTAAAAATTTTATCTTATGTAAAGTTTTCATGAGTCTTTTCCGTTTTGAGAATTTTTGTTTTGGCACCACTCAATAAGAATACACAGATGTAAGAAGTCAAAACAGCAATGTATGTAACATACAAAAAGGAGGTTAAATTGCGTATTTTATGTAATCTCTATTGCATTTTTGCGGCAGGAGAGGAAAGTAATTCGGCATTTAATTTCTCCACATTTTCAAAAAGCATTGAGTGGTCAACATATTTGACCAAACCTTTTTTCTCCAAGTGTACGAGCTCATTGCTTGCAGTCTGCCTGGCAACTCCGACAAGCGTTGCAATATCTTGTTGCGTAAAGCGATGGTGGACAACAATACTCCTGCCGTCTTTTTCCCCGAAATGTTTGGCTATATACAATAGTACCGAGATCACTCTTCGGTATGCATCGCTAAACACTAAATGCTCAATGCGGGTAAGTGATTCGGCATAGTCTTCTACGAGTTCGCTCATTAATGCGAAAATAATAGCCGGTTTGTCTTTGATAAAATTAACTACTTGATCTCGCGGTGCCCGTCCCACATCAACAGGAGTAAGCGCTTCGAAATAGTATACATTGGGAGTACCGTTAATTGCCCATACCATGGGAAAATATGAAATAGGCTTGAGGATATGAAGCGTTAATTCAAAACCTGTTTTGGAGATTGAATATTGTCTCACGTAGCCTTTTGTTAAACAAAAAATACCTTGCGGATCGTCATCTGCTCGGATAAGAATTTCACCTTTCTTGTATCTGCGGGTTTTAAATTGTTTGTAGAACGCCTCAAAGACTTTTGTTTTATCGCTATTCATTTGAAGGAACTATATACAACTGCTATATAGTATATACGAAAAACGGTTCGTTTGCAATTTCCGATCCTTCAAGTACTTGGCAAAACCCCATGTTTCACAAACACGGTAATTTAACCTATCATAGCAGGATAATCGTGTACTTTGCGGGGCCGACGGGACTCGAACCCGCGACCTCCTCCGTGACAGGGAGGCGCTCTAACCAACTGAGCTACGACCCCAAAAAATATAAGCTGTCAAACAGTCGCTTAATTTTAACAGAATATTGAATTATCAGCAATGCTCTGCTATGCTGCGTGCATGACCAATGCCCAAATTGCAAGCCTTCTTCGAAATGTTGCCGCCGCATATGCGATTAAAAATGAGGCAAAATATCGTTTTCAAATAATTGCGTATGAAAAAGCAGCCGATTCAATTGAGGGCACCACACAGCAGCTCAAGGATTTATACAAAGAAGGCAAACTTGAAAATATTCCGGGTGTTGGTCCGTCAATCCGCCAGCACTTAGAAGATTTATTTAAAACAGGAACAGTCAAACATTTCGATTGGGTTATGAGTGATATCCCAAAAGCCGTTTTTCCTCTTCTTTCAATCCCCTCGTTTGGTCCGAAAAAAGCATTTAAACTAGTCTCTGAGTTTAAATTAAAAAATCCGGAAACGGTTCTTGATGATCTTGAAAAAATCGCAAAAGCAAATAAAATTTCAACGCTTGAGGGATTCGGAGAAAAATCACAAAGCGATATTTTGCGCGCAATCGGCGAATTTCGCCTGGGCAAAGGGAAAACGACCCGCATGGCGCTGCCTTTCGCGTCCGAACTGGCACAAAAAATTCTGGAGTACCTGAAAAAATCAAGTGA
>DATIIG010000105.1:0-9717 GCA_035479835.1 Saccharimonadales bacterium (SeqCode)
ATTTATAGCCGTAACGAGCTGATGAACATCAACCCAAACCTTAGAGTCAAGCTTTGGATCGATGAATTTGAAGGTGGAGAGGATTTGATCAGAAACTCTCTCATCAAAAAGAATAAACGAATATTCTACGTTATTATGGACTGTTTCTATATCTGGGCCTTCAAAGCAGCCTTTTAAACCGCTGCAGTTCAACTTAAACCTGATGCCTGGTTTATTATCAATCATTATATCTGTTATATCTATTACTGGAGCGCTGCCACCCTGTATAGGATTTTTCTTAATTTCTTCAATGCTTGAATATGTATTTAAAAATAACCCGATATGCAATAAAGTTTTACTATCATTCATTAGTGAGATGTCTCTTGTTTTTTCTGGTACTATCATATCGGCTCGATCAGGAGCTAATTTATAATCTTCTAATGAAGGAAGGACAATACTCAAACCTGGTGGATACTTAAAAGTAAAACTATATTTTGTATTTGTATACGTTTTCCAATTTGCAGTGGGGTCGGGGGTGGGAGGTGGGGTTGGGGTGATTGTTGGTGCGATAATTGGAGAAGGCTTCAACTGGCAATTCCAATAACAAAACAGAACTTTTCCGAGAATATTTTTCTTTGGTAAAAATCCCCACTCTCTTGAGTCAGTACTATTTGGCCTGTTGTCTGCTAAAACAAAGTATTCGTTTTGTGGAACCGTGACAGTTTTTCCCTCAAGTAAAAATGTACCGCCAATTGTTTTAGCCTGTGGACTTACATACGGCTCATTAAGTTTTTTACTATTTATATAGACACTGCCTTGCTGCAGCATTATTTGATCTCCTGGTACTCCGATGATGCGTTTAATAGAATAACTATCAGGATTTGTGAGTGATTGAAAAACGATAACATCTCCTCTTGTTACCAGATTCCTTGTTACAAGGCCTGTCATATAATATTGGTCGTTTACATAACTTGGATTCATTGCATTTCCGCTAATTTGAAACGGCCGAAAGAAAAAAATGTAGATTACTATAAAAATAGAAGCGAGGATAGATAAAATAAAAGGAATTCCGATAAATATAAGAACAAGAATTATCCATACCGGTATGTGTTGTGCTGGTTTTGGCTGTACGGGTTGTGGAACCGGCGGAATTTGGTTTGGTTGGTTCGGGTCCATGACTTCAGTATTTCAGAAAAACTTGTTGCGTGTCAAATATGCTAGAGTAGAATTATGGACGAGAGACTTTACTATTTAGGTTTTTCGGCGTTTTCGGGCGTGGGGCCGGTGAAGTTCGGTTTACTGCTTAATAAATTCAAAACAGCAAAGCTTGCCTGGTCTGCGTCGGAAAAAAATTTGTTGGAAGTGTTGGGACAAGCAGTCGGGAAACAATTCCTTGAGTTTCGGCAGAAATTCTCGCCGGAGCAATACGAAAAGATACTTTTGAACAATAAAATTTGGTTTGTGACACTTGAGGACAAAGAATATCCGGATCTGTTAAAACAGACCGCACGAACGGCATTTGTTCTGTATGGAAAAGGAGACAAAAGACGTTTGGATGATGAAAATAAGCTGGCGATTGTCGGATCACGCAAAATCACCAATTACGGACGCGATGTGACGCAGCTTTTTGCAAGTTTTTTGGCGGATAGTGGTTTTACTATTGTTTCAGGACTTGCAATGGGTGTTGATAGTGTGGCGCATCGGGCAACTGTGGAACATCACGGGAAAACAATCGCGGTTTTGGGCTGCGGGGTTGATTGCTGTTTTCCCACAGTAAATCAGTCTCTTTATAATAGTATACTGACAAGCGGCGGCTGCATTATTTCCGAGTTGCCGCTTTCGCACCCGCCCAGCAAAGGATCTTTTCCTTCAAGAAATCGTATCATCGCCGGCATGAGTTTGGGAACTTTGGTGACGGAGGGCGCGGAAGACAGCGGCAGCTTAATCACCGCAGAATATGCGCTCAAGTTTAACCGGAAAGTTTTCGCGGTACCCGGCCCGATCAACTCAAATTTATCAAAAGGACCGTATAAACTTATTCGCAAAGGAGCAAGTTTGGTAAGTGAGCCGAGTGAAATTTTGAAGGAGCTTAATGTTCGGTCGGAACAAAGAAGCAAGAACCATGAATCAGGAATCAAGCAAAAGGTGACGAAAAATGAGCAGGAAGTGTTGGAGCTTTTGGAAAACGAGGGAATGGAATTTGATGAGATTGTGAGACGTTTGAAAAAAGACTCGTCGACAGTCGGAAGTTTGTTAACACTTATGGAAATTAAAGGGATGATAAAAAACACCAATGGAGCAACTTTTTCTCTGCCAAATTAACTTTGGGGCTTGACACCGTTGCTATAATGTCCTCTACAATGTTTGAGTTACTATGAAAAATTTAGTTATTGTCGAATCACCAACGAAAGCGCGAACTATCGGAAGGTTTTTGGGGAAAGACTACGAAATTATAGCGTCAATGGGACATATTATGGATTTGCCTAAAAGCACATTGAGCGTTGACGTGGAGCACGACTTTGCGCCGCAGTACGAGATGGTCGCGGACAAGAAAAAAATTATTGCAGAGCTTAAAAGTGCCGCCAAAACAGCCGATACTATTATACTTGCCACCGACCCTGACCGTGAGGGGGAAGCAATCGCGGCGCATATCGAAGAAGTTTTGCGCGCGAGCTTAAAAACAAAAAATGAAAAGTTTAGTCGGATGGTGTTTCATGAGATTACCAAAGAAGCAATTGAAGAAGCACTTACGCATCCCCGTAGAATTGATGAAAATCTGGTCGATGCACAAACTGCGCGGCGTGTTCTTGATAGGCTGGTCGGGTATAAACTTTCACCGCTTTTGTGGCAAAAAGTGCGCAGAGGTTTGTCAGCGGGTCGCGTGCAATCGGTCGCGCTTCGCTTAATCGTTGAGCGGGAGCGCGAAATCGAGAAGTTTAAAAAAGAGCCGTATTTTACAATAACTGCGGTGTTGCAAAATGCAGCGAAAAAAGACGCGCCGTTTGAGTTAATTGAAATAGGTGGAGAAAAGATTGAGCTGTCTGAAAAGTTCGATTTATATGACGGGCAGTATACTGTTACCAAAACAAGCATTACAACAGAAGATAAAGCAAAAAACATTGTCGCCGATTTGCAAAAATGCGGCTTTACCGTTGCCGATGTCACACAAAAAGAAATGCGCCGATCACCGCAGGCACCGTATACTACATCCACGCTTCAGCAGGACGCCGCGCGAAGACTCGGTTTGGCAGGGCGGCGCACCATGTCACTTGCGCAAAAATTGTATGAGGAAGGACACATTACCTATCACCGAACCGATTCAACGGCAATCGCAAAGTCGGCGCAATTTGCCATGATTGATTATGTAAAAAAACAATTCGGCGAAAAATACGTGCCCCAAATTCCGCGGTTTTACGCGACAAAACAAAAACTCGCCCAGGAAGCACACGAAGCAATCAGACCCACAAAAGTCGCCGTCAGTGCGGCAGCGGTTTCGCAGGATTTGGGAGAGCAGTACGGGAGGTTGTATGAGTTAATTTGGAAGCGCGCTGTTGCCTCGCAAATGAGTGATGCGATAACGGAGTCGACGAGTGTCTTGGTTGATGGAAAAACTTCGGACAAAGCATATACATTGAAAGCCAACGGATCGGTGCTTTTGTTTGACGGATTTTTGAAAGTAAATCCGTTGGGGCTGAGTGACAATGTTTTGCCGGAGTTTGTGAAAGGAGAAGAATTAAGCCAAAAAGAAGTTTCTTCACTTTTTCACGAGACTACGCCGCCGCCGCGATACAACGACGCATCCCTTATCAAAACTTTGGAGGAAAAAGGAATAGGACGGCCCTCAACCTATGCGGGAATTGTCGGGACGATTGAGTCGCGCGGGTATATTAGCAGAGAGGAAAACCGCTTCGCTCCATCTGCTGTGGGTATCGCGGTCAATGATTTTTTGGTTGCCAATTTTTCCGACATTGATGATATTCCCTTCACCGCGGAGATGGAAGATCAGCTTGACGCGATCGCAAATGCGCAGAAAAAATGGGTGCCGGTGATTGCGGATTTTTACGGTCCGTTTGAGAAAAAACTCGCGGTCGTCAAAAAAGCGGATCGAGTAAAAATCGCGGTTGAAACACTTGATGAAAAATGCCCGCAGTGCGGCAACCCTTTGGTTATCAGAACCGGAAGATTTGGTAAATTTGTTTCGTGCAGTACATTTCCGGATTGTAAGTTCACCAAGCCGCTGGTGCAGGAGACGAATTTTACGTGTCCCAAAGACGGGGGAAAAGTCATCATCAAAAAAACGCGCAAAGGGAGAATTTTTTACGGCTGCAGTAATTATCCTAAATGCGATTTTGCCGCATGGAAGTTGGAAGATATTAAAAACTACGGCGACCCGACTTTTCAAAAGAAAAAAAGATTTACCAAAAAGACTGCGAAGAAATCCTCTGCGTAAAATTTAATTCACAACAATTGTTACTTTAAATAATTTTTGATCGGCAGCGCACTGCAACGCCTCACCGCAGGTTGTTCTGGTTGCGGAAAACGTCGCAGTTCCCGTTGATAATGCAGTAAAACTTTGTGTGATTGTCCCTGCTCCGGTTCCGGGAATTTTGACCGTCATATCGGGTTCAGTAACAGAGTTTCCGTTCGGTTTTAAAACAGTTGCATCCGAAATCGGCTGAAATTCCCAGTAGGTACTATGTAAAGTTACGGTAACCGCCGCGCCTTTTTGCACAGTAACCATTGTTCCATTCTGTGGTTCGGAAATATTTGTGACATTTGTATTTTGATCGGTGAATTTGAAAGTGGAAAGAATTTGATCAAAATAAATATCTACATCGTCGCTTTTGTCAGGTAACGTATTTGAATTTTGAAAGCCTGATATCTCAAAGAAATTATTTTCTGATCTGAATACCACTAAGGCTTGAATGTTAGTTACATGAGCCGCTTCATCAGCGCCTCTTCTTTCAATCGGAGTGACACCAACTACGCCCATAGCAGAAGATTTATTAGAAAATTCTTGTTCGATTGTTTTACCTAACGTAGGGAAAATACTTATTACAAAACCAGACGAATCTGGCATACCATAAACAAGCTTTCCAGTAGAGAATTTATAAAAATATTGGACAATATCATTATTTTTGTTTTCCTCCGTAAGTTTAAATTGAGGTGGATACTTAAAACTGTAATGGTATTTAAGATTTGTATATATTTTCCAACTTGCAGTCGGGTCGGGGGTGGGGGTCGGAGTCTGGACAGTGGTTGGAGAAGGAGTAACTTGCGCGAGTTTTTGTTTATTATTTCTTGATTGCAGAACAAATGCGCCGGCGCCGAGAACGACAAGAATAAAAACAACAATTGCGATCAAAAAAATTTTTGGAAAATGTGAAGCAGGCGGTGTTTGGTTTACCGGCGGAGGGACAGGCGGTGGAGTTTGCGCAGGCGGAACTTGTGTAGTTTGGGCTGGCTGATTCGGGTCCATAACTTCAGTGTTTCAAATACGAAACTCTTTGTCAAATCAGAGCATGCGGGCGGCGAAGATGATAATTCCTAAAATCGCGGCCTGATCAATAATTCCCCACGGCTTATCAAGTTTGTTATCAAACAGTTTCTGAAACTTATACGCCCATGTAAACGGCGGATACTTCATGTTGAGAATTAAATACGGAACAGTCAGCCAGTCTAAAAGTTGCGCGGCGATGATCAAAATAAACGCGTAGATAAGCGGGGTATTTGGAAAAAGAAATTTAATCATAAGATACGAAAGCGCAAATCCCAAAAGAACATCGATAACAGATTCCACAAACAGAAGCTGCTTGGTTTTTTCTCTGCGGTGTGTAAACAAATCCCAATGCGGAATTGCGTCAACGATAACATGGGAGACAAGAGCAATAGGTATAGCAAGAAGCGGATCGCCGAATTTTGCCGCAATGGCTGTGCCGATAAGCGCGTGACCTGTTGCCGTCATGGTTCTATTTTAACACACTTTGATCTTTTGTGGGCCGCAAACACCGCCGGGTGTACAGACATCAGCTATTGAAACGCAACTGCTTGCCGATTTTTTGGCGATTGAGGAGCTGGTATTTTTTGATTTGATTATCATTATCAAAGACAAAATTGCCAAGACTGACAAAAACAAAAAAACAACCGGAAATTTTCGCGCCATACTTCAGGATAAGATATTGTATCCGTCCTTGTCAACCAGGCAGCGGCATATTATAATTTGAAGATGATCAAACTCAAAGCAAAGGAATTGCGTAATTCTACAGGCAGCCCGGAGCATCGGGCAAAACTCAAGAAAAATCCTATCTACATCGTTTTGGATAATGTGATGGATACGTACAATGTCGGCGCGATTTTCCGACTTGCAGACGCGGTTGCGGCAGAAAAAGTTTATTTGTGCGGGCAAACAGAAACGCCTCCCAACACACGAATTAAAAAAGCATCTATTAACACGACGGAGTGGGTTGATTGGGAATATGCTGCAAGTGCGGCTGAAGCGATTCAGAATTTAAAATTCAGAATTCAGAATTTGAAAGTTGCTGCGATCGAACAAGATAAAAAAAGTATTGATTACACAAAAGCAGATTATTCTTTCCCGATTGCCTTAGTTGTCGGTCATGAAACCGATGGCGTGTCAAAAGAAGTTTTGGAAATGTGTGATCAAATTGTCGAGCTGCCGATGTGGGGAGTGAATGTTTCTTTGAACGTGATGGTTAGCTTAGGTATTGTGCTTTATGAAGTTATGAAGTATAAATAGACCTTATGGAACTCACCAGCAATTACAAAAAGCACTCCAACAAAAACCCTTTTTCAAAATTTCTCATCGCCAATTTTTACAACACGCTGATAACGCTTATTAAAAATTTAAAACCGGTATCAATTCTTGACGTGGGATGCGGAGAAGGATTTACTCTTGAAAAATTGCAAAAAAATCATATCGGAAAACGACTTGAGGGAATGGATAATTTGCAGGACGCGATAGATATCGGAAAAAAACTGCACCCGAAATTTATCCTTAAAAAAGGGGATGTGTACAAACTTCCGTACCGCAGCAGCTCATTTGATTTGATAACCTGTACCGAAGTTTTTGAGCATCTGGAAAAACCGGAGAAAGCGCTTGATGAACTTATCCGTGTTTCGAAAAAATATATTTTGCTCTCTGTTCCCAATGAACCGCTTTTTACCATGCAGCGGTTTTTGCGGGGGAAAAATGTTTTGCATTTGGGCGATCATCCGGAGCATATTCAGCATTGGTCGGCCAAGACATTTGAAACATTTGTAAAAAGGAAAAAAGTAAGAGTTATAGCCGGAAAAACTCCATTTCCATGGACCATGCTGCTCATCAAAAAAATTTAGCCTCGATTTAGCCTCGGAAAAATTCGTGCCTAAAAACTTGACAGTAGTCTCATAGTATGATATTCTTGCAGTCTCAAATCGGGGGCTCCTATGAAACTCAAACTCTTTATTCTTATTGTACTTTTTTTGTGTTTGATCGTGCTAGGCAGCAGGCACAGCGTCAAGGCTGTGGAACCGACAAATGTGCTTGCAACGCATCAAATGTCTTTGGATGACCGTTATAGCAATACCATGGTCAATGACGTGTTCAAAGACAACATCCTGCTTACCATGGCGTACATGCGCGGCATAGTGAAAAATCCTCAGGCTCCGGACTGGAACGATGTGCAAAAACCGTTCCATTACGAAATGGTCTTACAGCCTAACCAGACGTTTGCCTTTCATGACAGCGTGCTGCCTGCATACGAGGGTAAAGTTGCCCGCACGACCGCTGCCCATTTTGACGGTGCGCAGGGGTTCAAATCCGACGGCTATCTTATGGGTGACGGCGTATGTCATTTAGCCTCGCTTATCAACTGGGCCGCAAAAGATGCCAAGCTTGAGGTGTACGCGCCGACCAACCACGATTTTGCCGTAATTCCGGAAGTACCGAAAGAGTTCGGTGTGGCTATTTATGACAGCCCGAATGAGAGCGGCAGTGTCAACGGCATGGAAAACTTGTATGTTACCAATAACAAATCCAAGCCGGTTACCTTTGTCTTTGATTATCGCAACGACGTTTTGTCGGTGACAGTCTCCGAGTCGAAGTAAGTCTTTGATCTATATTGTAATCCTTGACAAATCCGCAGATCAGGCTATAATAGAGTTTGGTATGTAAAACCTTAGCCAAACGTGTTGGACATTGAGCCCGCTCTTGGCGGGTTTTTTCATCCCAAAATTGCATCGCACTTTAACAAATTAAGCAGCACATCATAATCAGGATACTTCTTGAAGGAGCAAGTTCAAAAGGAGATCAGCCCGCCCGCATTTACCGTTCGCCTTAGATCATTTGATCTGCGGCTCACGGAGCATTGCGTTGGCGGACCTCCCTCGGAACTTCGTTCCTCGGTCGGGAAGTGGTAGGAATTTTTGTCAAATTATTCCGGGCTTGCCGCAAGGCCGGCCATTAAAGAAATTTGACATTTTTTTGAGAGTTTGATCCTGGCTCAGGATGAACGCTGGCGGCGTGCCTTAAGCATGCAAGTCGAACGGGTTCCGCAAGGAACCAGTGGCAGACGGGTGAGTAACGCGTAGGAATCTACCCCTGGGTATCGCATAGCCCTCCGAAAGGAGGGGTAATTCGATATGGTCTCGCAAGAGTAAAGGACTTAACGGTCCACCGAGGGAGGAGCCTGCGCCCTATCAGCTAGTTGGCGGGGTAAAAGCCCACCAAGGCAATGACGGGTAGCTGGACTGAGAGGTCGATCAGCCACAACTGCACTGAGACACGGGCAGTACACCTACGGGTGGCAGCAACTGGGAATATTGCGCAATGGACGAAAGTCTGACGCAGCGACGCCGCGTGGAGGAAGAAGGGCTTAGGCTCGTAAACTCCTTTTGATAGTCCATTCACGGACTATAGAATAAGCCTCTACTAACTACGTGCCAGAAGTCTCGGTAATACGTAGGAGGCAAGCGTTATCCGGATTCATTGGGCGTAAAGTGTGCGTAGGCGTCTCGCCAAGTTTTCGTTTAAATACTAAGGCTTACCCTTAGATCTGGCGAAAAAACTGGTGAGATTGAGGATTGATCGGGGTGCTGGAACAGTTAGTGTAGCAGTGAAATGCGTTGATATTAACTGGAACACCAAAGGCGAAGGCAGGCACCTGGGTTTTTCCTGACGCTGAGGCACGAAAGCTGGGGTAGCGAAACAGATTAGAGACCTGTGTAGTCCTAGCTGTAAACGATGTCCGCTAGCTCTGGGCAGCTTGCTGTCCGGGGTGTAAGCTAACGCGTTAAGCGGACCGCCTGGGGAGTACGGCCGCAAGGCTAAAACTCAAAGGAATTGACGGGGACCCGCACAACCGGTGGAGCGTGTGGTTCAATTCGAGACAAAACGAAGGACCTCACCAGGGCTTGACATGGTACCGTACATTTTCCCAGAAATGGGGAGAAATCCGCAAGGATGGTATCACAGGTGCTGCATGGCTGTCGTCAGCTCGTGCCGTGAGGTGTTCCCTTAAGTGGGGAAACGAGCGCAACCCGCATCCAATGTTATATTCTCATTGGAAACTGTCCCTGATTTTCAGGGGAGGAAGGAGCGGAAGACGTCAAGTCAGCACGGCCCTTATGCCCTGGGCAACACACACACTACAATGGCGAAAAACAATGAGCAGCAAGCGCGCAAGTGCAAGCGAATCTCTGAAATTTCGCCTCAGTTCAGATTGGAGTCTGCAACTCGAC
>DATIIG010000106.1:0-2605 GCA_035479835.1 Saccharimonadales bacterium (SeqCode)
TGTATGTGTCACTTATCGGATTGACAATACTAATATCGCCAACTTTGGTCGCGTAGAAAAATGCTATCATCCCAATGGTAATCCATATTCCCAGAAGTATAATGTAAACAAAATTTATTGCCGGAACGTGAGGATGTACAAAAGGAAATATCGGCAATAGTAAGGGTATGCCGACTAATTGGAATAGAAACAGTGAATGTATCGCTCCTAATTTTTTTGATGCCCTGGCAGATAAGAACCATGTTACTCCCCAGCTTATTGTCATCGTAAGCGACACCAAAAATGGCACTAAATTCATATGGTAAGTATAGCAAAATTTCTATTGTTTTATTTTGTGGATGTGGTAAACTCGAGGTATGGTGATTAAACTTATTGTCGGAGTTATCGCGGCGCTGCTTTTTGTAATCCTCATTGCTCAAAACACCAATCCCGTTACGGTTTATTTTCTCATGTGGAGACTTTCGGGGTCTATCGCGCTGTTTCTCCTGATCGCGTTTATTTTGGGAGTTATTGTCAGTCTTCTGGTGGCAATTCCGCAATTTCTCAAAAGAAAAGGCGGATTAAAAACTACATAAACTAGTACTGCTCTTTGGGTTTTTCGAGTTCTTTGTTCTCCAGTTCAAGTTTTAAAAGCTCAATCATGTTTTGCTTTGCTTTTGTTAAACCTTCTTTGCCGATTGCGTCGGTCATACCGGCTTTTTTGAAAAATTCCTCAACAATATTTTCATCATCACCCATGGTATCAAACGGTCGTTTGCACCCGCACGTATAACACATACATATTCAGCGTACTTTTTTACTGTTAAAAAAACTCCGGCAATCGGTAAGAAACGTGGAAGAATTATACGCTCTAAGAAAGTCGAGTTTACAAGCTTAACATACGGCAGTTGCCGGTAGTAAGCTTCTGTTAGTATCCTTCAAGTCGTAGGGTTCATCTATTATTTTGTCTGATGAACGTTTACGTCAATTTTGCTGGGCACATTAATCTGCGAATTTCCAATCTGCATTTGTCGAATCGCAGGAAGACCATACACGAAAAAAAGGAATGCCAGTACAATCAAGACAATAAGTACAAGAATGGTGCCCATGGGTCCGCCCGAATTATTATTGGAAGGCGGCGGATTGTTTACAATAGTTGCCATGTTTAACTCACCCCCCTTCAACTGAATCTACATTGATAGTAGCAGGATCTTTCTTTATATTCAAGAATCCGTTTCACCGCTTATACCAAAGATCGGAGAACTATTTTCGCTTGTGGGGATTGACGAGGAATAAAAGTCCGACCAAAAGTCCCATGCCGGCTACCGCTAAAAACATAAAGGGTTTAAACATATTCGCGGCAACAATATTGTCTTTATAGAAGTAAAAGATAACCAGGATACTAAATGCTATAAGAAGCGTCATAAGCGCAATAACCGCTCTGATATTTTTTTCATGATGATGCGAAGGTGCCTTTTTCTTCTTAGCTTTCATGGTGTAGAGGATTAGCGCTGTACCGTAATCACTGCGCCGTTATCTGTTGTGGGTGCAGTAACCGTTACTCTGCCGTTTGCGTCTTTTATGATAGTATAGCCGGTTGCGTAGCTGCTTGAGCAGTCGGTTATGGCTGCAGTGTTCAGAGACGGATCTGTCGGAAGTGCCGAAATATATGTCGGGACTAAGTTCGCGCAGATATCTGCTGCGGCTTTGCTGACAGCTTGGGACGTTGTCGTAATGCCGGCGGGTAATTGTCCTTTGTTATCCGCAGAATATGCTCCGACCGCGTTGAGGATTGCTCCGACATCACTTTGTCTTTTTGTATTATTTGCCTGACCGAATTGACGGGCCGGATTAATTGCGATTAAAACGATTGAGAGTAAAACTGCGAGAATTCCGATGACTACGAGAAGTTCGATGAGGGTAAAACCTTTTTGACTCTTTTTAAATAATTTCGGGCAGGAAATCATGTTATGAAAAAATCGTAGCATATTCAAAAAGTCTTTGTCAATACCCCATTTTGGGGAAAATTGAGGCGGGACCGGTTGCTACTCCCTGAACCCCTGATGAAACAGGAATTGTTTCGCCGCTTTCCGTTGCCTGATTTATCACAGGTGCGGCAGTGACGACCGGAGGAGGAAGTCTTTTGACAACGACCGCAGACGGCTTGTTGGAGGAAAATGAAATAAATATAACTGCGACCAAAATAAACATCAACAAACCGAAAACGCCCAAAAGCAAAGGCAGGCGGCGACTTTTTTCCGGCATTTGTTCGGGAGCAAAACTCGGAATTTGGGTCGAAGTTGCGGAAACAAGACTCATTTGCTTAAATGTGTCAAATTTTGACAAAATTAAAGGCAGATCAACAGTTTGCAAAAGCTCCGGCGTAATTTCCGAAAGCATCGGATACGCAACAACTCCCACAACAGTGCACTGCAGATCTTCACAGGCTCTCTTAAACATTTCATAGAGTTGTTTATTCACCGCAAGAATTCGGGTTGCATTCCCCCGCTTCATGACTTTGCTTAACACCTCGTCAAAAGGCACGTATTCGATAAATTGTTGCTGTTCGTTTTTATTTGCCTGACCGATAGGAAAATCTTTTTGAAATACAATCGTTGCCGCGAAC
>DATIIG010000107.1:0-4684 GCA_035479835.1 Saccharimonadales bacterium (SeqCode)
AGAGGAAATTTTCAACTGGCAAAAAACCGATTATCCCCACATTTACATCAAGGAAGAACTGGAGAAATAAACCTCACGCCGATTGCTCGGCTTGCTGCCGACGATAATTTTGTGCAAACTCCGAACGCTCATATCTGTCGGGTAATTTATCATATATAACGATTGCTCCGGCCTGATCGGGGGTCATAAGAAGATCGGTAATGCCGAGCTGCTTTTTGTGTAGAAATACATTCTGTCGTTTTTTCCCGATCATTTTGGCTACCTCCGTACCCGTATAGGTAACGTCAGGTCTGCGTTTTTGCAAATACAAAATATGCGTACCGCGCAGACGATGCTCAATACTTTTTCCTTGGGCAACTTTTGTCTCGACTTCTTCAGTTGCAGCATATATAAATTGATCTTGCTCCTGTACGCTTAAATCAAGTTTTTCTGCAACTCTGTCAAATACCACACATACTTGTGCAGGTGTCATTTGCTTGAATTCTGTACTATTTATGTGCGTGTCTATTTTTTTACCTACTTCTGAAAGCGTCGTGGCATTACGGTCAACATATTCATAAAACCATTGTCCAAGCGGTGAAGATGTTTCTTTTCGTCTCTTTTTGGCTGCGTTTATTGTTGATTCTCTTTTTTCCGGCACATTACGAGGTCTATTTATTGCTTGCGCTAAAATCGGCCTGTAGGGAGTCATGAGCATTTCTCTAACGTCCGGATTGTCATCCGGATTAAGTCCTTCAACAATTTTTATGAAGCTTTTAAATCTGGGCATATGTCTGCCACCAGTCCAACTACGCGCCGTTTCATCATCGACATCAACTGCGTCTGCCAGTTCTATGTTGCTCGTAATTCCTCGTAGCGCAGCTGCTTTTGCAATAGCTTGCGACATCGGGTTGTCCGCGACATGCAAAGTACTTGCTTTTTGTTCTGTCATAGAGGGAATTATAGCGCTAATGAGCGGGTTTCTCAAGCTCATTTCTCAAAATCAAAAGTGTGGCGGCGAAGATAAGCGTTGAAATAATTTCGGAGCCGAGGCAGTACATGCAGAAATTATGAAGAATTCCGGCTTGAATGAACAGGAGTACCAGCGCTACCACAAAACCCGCATTGGCAAGCGCTACAAGAAGCCACAAGGCCAACCGATGTTTTGTTTGAAGCAAAAAAATCGAGAGAAAAAATATTGAAAGATAAAAAATGCTGCCAAACAGCGCAATCGGCACGCCGCTCACCGTTGCAAACTTACTTGTCAACACCATTTCGCAGCCGCTGAGGGTACAGGGAGGAATGGCGTTTTGGTAGTGAAGGATTGTCAGATACGTTGCGTCGAGGAAACCGAGAAACGAAAGTATGCTTATAGCGTATGGCATATAGCTGATAGCGGATAGTTTGGAATTTGTATTTACCATAAGCAATCTGCCATAAGCTATTTGCCTGATTTCAATGCCGTGTCGGCCAGTTTTTTCAAATCGTCATATGTCGGCAGTGCGCCGGTGGGGGAGGTGATCATTTTATTGTTGAAAAAAATAGTCGGGGTTGAGTTGACGCCGTTTGCAGTGCCCGCGTTTTCCTCGTCTGCGATAAATTTCTTCGTGCTATCGGCATTCATATCATTTTTAAATTTATCGGTGTCCAAATCAAGTTTTTTCGCAAATGCCATAAAGGTATCAATGGCGCTCGGATCGGTTGCCCACTTCTGCTGATTTTCAAAAAGCAGATCATGCATTTCCCAGAACTTTCCCTGCAAATTTGCGGCGTATCCGGCTTGCGCGGCAAGCATTGCGTTTTGATGAATTTGCGTTAAAGGGAAAAATCTATATACAAAAAGCACTTTATCTTTGTAGTCTGATACAATTTGTTTGAGTATCGGGTGCTCGGCGCCGCAACCCGGACACTGAAAATCCGCGTATTCCACGATCACTGCTTTTGCATCTTTTGAACCAGTTTGCAAATCGTTTGCGGAAACAGGCGTTTGCAGCGTAATGTTTGGGACATCACTTGAGGGCGAAGAAGAAGAACCGGCGAGTTTGATAAGACCAAAAACGCTGAGTAGAATTACAAGCGGCAGCCCAACCCACAAAAGCAGTGTTTTTTTTCTGCCTTGAGAGTCAAGTTGCTTTTGATACTGCAGTTTCTCGAGTTTTCGCTGCTCTTTGAGCTCCCGTTTGGTCAGTTTTTCCATTGGTCTATTGTGCAATAAGAGGGGAAAAATTGCAAGAAGGCATTTTTGTTGATTTTGATCTCCGCGCGAGCTATAATCCCAACTACTATGAAAGAACAAAGAATTGGCTTGATCAGCGATACCATTCTTGAAGTACATGGCCGGAGACACCCCATTCGTTTTGGTGATTATATGACCAATGACAAAGGAATTAGTATGCGGGCTTTTGCATTTGATGATGAAATGAAAAATGTTGCAAACGGTGGAGAAACTGTACTACAACCTTATGTTGCAAGTGTACCAATGTTTATAACGGGATACGTCGTTCGTCAGGAGGTTCCTATTTCGGGAAAAGGAAGTTTCCTTGCAGTTGACCCTCGCGGACAATTTCAGCAGTATGACTTTGATGCCGAAGATAAAAAATACATGGTGGAATACGGTAAAGACTGGCTTGTCACATGGATTGCCGGGGATAGGGGCATGATTTATCTTTCTCTCACGCAGCCGCCATCTGGCATGGAATCGTTTCAGATAGTCCGCCCTGGAACAACAAATATTGGCGAGCGGAAAATACCGCTAGAATTTTGGGACGCGTATGCAGATTCAACATATGATCCGGTCGAGGGAGTTCTAAAACAAGCACGCACAGAAGTTGACTATAAATACGAACTTAACTCGGTGATTCATTTATCGCCTGTTAATTTTCGGAGGCTTCAGGATAAATTGGATTTTCAGGCAACGCTTGAAAAAAGTATCAGCGATACCCAAGAAATAAGCCGTGATATGCTTAAACTCCTTGAGCTACCGGGTTACGCAAAAGCAATTGTCCTTGCGGCATCTGAAAACCGGACCTTTTCGACCTTGAAAGATTTGATGGATTTGTATAAGTATTCAAAATCGCAGTATTTCGAAGTGATGCGCGCTGTTTGCGCAAGTCTTGAGTCCGAAAGCCCTGACTTTGACAGCACTATGGAAAAGGAAAAAATCTTGCTTACTCATGCGCAACTAAGAATATGGACGAATTAACCACCTAGTGAGTTTGTGTCGGGGTGGAGAGAATTGAACTCTCTGCCTCTCGGACCCGAACCGAGCGGTCTACCGATGACCTACACCCCGAAAACGAATTTCTAAATCACAATTTCTAATTTCTAATCAATTTCCAAATGTCTGAATGTTTAAAACATTAAGAATTAAGATTTCATTAGAAATTAAGAATTAAAAATTAAAAATTTTCTGCGTACCCCTGAAGGGAATTGAACCCCTATCTTTCCCTTAGGACGGGACTGCTCTATCCGTTGAGCTACAGGGGCATTCATTGTATTTTAACACAAAAGGGGATAAAATTACTTTGTGAGTCGACCTGAAATTATTCGCTTTCTTATTTTCCGCACAATCGGAAATTTTTTACTGCTGTTTGCGATTTTCGGCGTCTTTATGACGTTTGGCCCGGCGCTGTACTATGAAGTGATGTTTCGGACAAGTGAGGCAAGCGGCGTGCATTACGTTGTGGGAAGTTCAAATACGCCGCAACCTGTCGGGCAGGCAACAGTCGGATTCGGTCAACTTTTGGGCGGAAGCAAGCAGCAGATATTGATACCAAAAGATACTGATTTTGATGTTTTGATACCTAAAATAGGCGCGAATGTAAAAGTATTTCCAAATGTTGATTCGTCAAACGAAGATGAGTATTTGAAAATTCTACAACAGGGAGTCGCGCATGCCAGAGGAACGGTTTTTCCCGGAATGGCGGGAAATATTTATTTGTTCGCGCACTCAACGGATAACTGGTGGAATGTGGGGCGCTATAACGCGGTATTTTATCTTCTCAAAGATTTATCGGTGGGCGACGATGTGGTCGTGTTTTTTCAGGACCAGCGCCACAACTACAGCGTGACCAGCTCAACCATCGTTGATCCCTCAGATGTTTCTGCACTAACGCAAAGTCACGGCGGCCCCGAACAGCTTGTTTTGCAAACCTGCTGGCCGCCCGGGACTTCATGGAAACGTTTACTTGTGTTTGCTAAGCCAAAAAGTAACACAGCAAAATGATCTGCGTCAGGGCGAGCCTCGCCTTCGGCGGGCCGCCGGGCACCAGCTGGAAAAGACTCTTGGTTTTCGCAAGACCGAAGAAGATTTAAAGAATTTATAATTCAAAATTCATAATGCAGAATTGCAATTTAGAATTTAAAATTATTCTATATTTAATTTTGAACTCTGAATTCTAGATTCTAAATTCTATTTGAGCCCTATCGTGTAGAGGTTGGGGGCGATGTCGGGGTTGTTTAAATTCGTTAAAATGACCACTTTTGATCCGTTGCTCCATGGAAAGACATAGTTATCAATAAACGGCCCGGCATACACAGTCGTATCGTTTGTGCCGTCGTCTTCCATAATATCTATTTTGTGACTATGAACATAAATTAAATGCAGTGAGTCCGGAAACCACTGCAGCGGAAAATGACACACAGCTGGTTGCCCGACTTCGCAGACCGTGGTCAGTTCGCCGGCAACTTTATAATTTTTATCTTC
>DATIIG010000108.1:0-4426 GCA_035479835.1 Saccharimonadales bacterium (SeqCode)
AAGACGAGACAAAGTTACAAAACGCCCTCGAAGAAGCCGAAACCATACAGGAAGAAAGTAGTAAGTAGTATGAATTATGTAGTACGCCCAAAAGTTTTTCTTATTTTCCTGCTTGCTACATACTATATTCTACATACTACATACGCCGCCGCCGACACCATGTCAAGCTCCGACTATATCATAAACGGCAGCGTTCAAACTAACCCGAACATCCCCAACTCCCCCAACACCCATATGCCCGAAGCTCCCTCGTATAATCCGGGGTATAAAATTATTACCGATGAGGCTAAAACCGAAAACCCTTTCGTATTTTCTCTTTCTCAAACCATTGTAGATTTCGGCCCGCTTTCTCCCACAACTCCTGTCCTTCGAACGCTTGATCTCTCTAGTGCAAACAGGGGCATGAGCATCTTTGCCTGGGAAGATACACCGCTGACAAGCACAACAAATGCGATAATTCCCGATACCACCTGCGATAACGGAGACTGCAGCGAAAAAACATCAGCTGCGTGGACAAGCACGCTCACCTACGGGTTCGGCTACCGCTGTGACGGCATAGGATGCGTTGAAGGTTTTACCAAAAAAGATGCTTATAGGCACTTTGCCAATGCGGTAAACCAAGCTGAGCTGAAACCTATCGTTTCCGCAACCAAAGATACAAAAGCAACAATCACCTACCGCGTCAATACTGCGCCAACCCAGCAATCCGGAAGCTACGCCAACACCGTAACCTATATCGCGGCACCGACATACTAGCTATGAAAAAAATATTTCTTTTCCTTTTAGTATGCATAGGGTATCTCTGTTCAAACAACATCCAAGCTCACGCTCAAGGCGTAAGTTTGGCAATTTCTCCCGCAACGGTTCGCATCCAAGCAAGTCCTCAAGCACAAGTTCTTTCTCCTTTGACTATTGAAAATAAAGGAGATCAATCCGTAACTCTTCGCATCATTTTCAAACCCTTCAAAGCTGAGGATGAACTCGGACACATCACTTTTTTAAATCCCGATGATCGCTATGACCGATTTTTCCAAAACGTCCAGGTCATTGACCTGGCACCGACCCAAACCGTAACACTTGCGCCGCTTGAGAAAAAAAAGCTCACGCTTTCTATTGCAACACCAAGCGATATCTCTGAGGATTATTATTTTTCAGTTCTTTTTGTATCCAATAGTAGCTCTCCAACTCAAAATGATACAAAAAACAGCGTTAGCGCAGTAGCCGGAGGCATCGCGACCAATGTTATTTTCTCTCCTCAGGTAGATGTAGCTTCAAATTTGAGCATCGATGAATTCACGACGTCGCCTCTAAAGCAATCAGGACCAGTGCCTTTTACCCTACGCATTGCAAATCAGGGCGATCATGCAACCACAATCAAAGGCTCTGTGAGCCTGACAAATATGTTCGGACAGACAATCGGCAAAGTTGATCTACCCTCAACCAATATTCTCGCCAAAAGCACGCGCCGGATCATAAATGATTACTCAAAACAAACCCTACTCTGGAATGAGAAGCTTATTTTCGGCTTTTACACTGCAAAGCTTACGCTCACATCTCCAAACGGTGCAACTGTTAAGAAAACGATACATTTTGCCGCTTTTCCCACCGAGGCGATCATTGGAGCAATTTTAATACTACTGGGCATACTTTTCATTGCAAGACGTGTGAAAAAGCACATGTAAAGCTGAAATCAAGGGAAAATAAATACGAAAACAGCCTTTAGAATTGGATTTTGTGTCTGCAAGCGGAGCCCTCTCTGCTCAACCGACTTTTAATTAGCAAAATGCAAATTAGATTATCACCTCTTGCCTTCTCTTGCCACAAAATCTCTATAAATCCTACCAAATCAATCTAAATTCAAAGCAAAAAATTCCTGGCACTTTTTCGCTTTGTCTGCTATTTAATGGTTTCAGTCAAATTTAAGTCCCCCTTTACCTCAACTTCTCCCAACTTGTGAAAATTAGCTTATCCAACATTCTTGTTTTTTTCGCTTGAAGCGCTACCTGGACTGAAAATCGCAATATAGGTCTTAAGGATAAGTATGATACATATTTATATAGTAACTTGATGAAAAAAGTCCGAACTTGAATTGATTTAGGCAATTCGTGAGCAATTTTCCTATTATTTTCGTATTATTAACCGATCAAATATCTATATCATAATATATACTAATTCTGTCAACTCTCTTTACTCTAGGTTATTGACAAAGCATTCCTGACTATCATAGGCTTGAAATAGGTAGCAAAACAAATTTTCATAAAAACCTATGATAATGCGTATAATCGGTATAATCTCGAAGCTAAACTGAATATAAAGAATATTTCTGCCCATGGAATACTTACAGTCATTCATTGCCTATTTAGAAAAGCAACCGGGAGTTTCAAAACTCACGGTGAAAAATTACAAAGCTGATGTTTTGCAATTCATCATCTGGACTCAGTCTTCTTTTCACAAAGACTTTGAGCCTGAACTTGTTGACGAAACGAGCGTCAGAACGTATCTCAAACAAAAAAACATTTCTGCGGCCTCACTGCAGCGGCATACGTCGTCACTTCGAAGATTTTTTTCGTTCCTAGGCAGCCGGGGATTTTCCACCGCGCAAATTCCGACACAAAGCTCCTCAAGCGCAAAACCTGCGGATATATGGCATTTGAAAGACTTTAAAGACCATCTCTATATATCTCATGCTGCCGGTCATACTATAAAAAACTATATCATTGATGTGCGTCAGTTTCTTTCCTGGGCACAAACGGTAAGCGGCGGGACAAACGTTTTTGACTCAATCAGCGATGCTTTTATTGAGGAGTACAAGCAGAGACTTCTGCTTGACGGTCATTTCAGCCCCAAAAGCATAAATCGAAAGCTCTCCTCTATTCGTAAATACCTTTCATGGAGCTTTGAAAAAGGCTATAGTCAGAAGATAATCGTTCGCTCAAATATAAAACCCGACTCAAACGTTCCTCTGAAAGCTCTCGCCCAGGCTATGCTCGGGTCCGGTGCAAGCAAACTAGGAGAAATTGATACATTAAGACAGAATAAGTTATATTCACGCTTTCCACCGCTTCGCCTCGCTCAGAAAACCCGAAACGGCTTACATAGTCTCGCGCATGTTTTTTTCATTCTCCCCACAGCCATGACTGCGCGTAAAATTGAATACCTTATATGGTTTTTGAGAGGCAGGCCGATTTTTGATGAAATTTCACTTCCCCAGGACGAGGAAACCCAAAGGCAAAAAGTGAGCATAGAAAATATTGCCAAATCTTTTTATGCGCCCATCAAAACTTCTCATTTTCCCTTTCATAAAAAGGTTCTGCATCACCTTCAACACACCCGCCCAAAATGGTACAAAGAGTATCAATCATATCAAATCAGCCGATATTTTAACCTCGTAACGTTTATTATTGTGGCTGTTGCGCTTGGCCTTGGCGTATATAAAAGCTTTCTTCTTAGCCCTCAGACGCAAAACCCGGCTCTTGCTGCTTTTAATACCAATCCCCGCGTCCTTTCGTTTCATGGACACCTGAGCAGCCCCAATGGCGATCCTATTACAACACCGCAGCAAGTTCGCTTTGCCATTTACAACGATCCGTATGCCAGTAGCGCCGCAACGCTTCTTTGGCAGGAGGCGGATACCGTCACTCCTGATATAGATGGATCTTTTTCGATACTGCTTGGTAATAGTCAGGCACAGTGCGGCGCACCTCTGGAAGTAGCTACGACTTCCTGCAAACTTCCTTCAAGCATCTTTGCGCAAAATACCGGTTTATACTTAGGTGTAAGCGTGGGCAGTGATCCGGAGCTCTCCCCCAGGCAGCAGCTTTCAACAGCAGACTTTGCTCAAAACGCTCAAATGCTTTCCGGTATGCCCGCGGTAACGGCAGCAAATGCAGGCACAAGCAATGTAGTTCTCGCGCTTGACTCATCAGGTAATTTAACAATCGGCGGCTCAGCAAATCCAGTGTTTCAGGCAACCGGAGGCACTCTGACGCTTTCTGGTCAGGCACTTGTTCTCAGCACGCTGCCCGGCAGTGGTGGAAACGTGGCTATTTCTCCTGACGGAATTGGCCAAATCGATCTTCAAAAACCACTGGTAAATACCACATCAAACAGTAACAACCTGCCTGGTTTGCAAGGAGCAGTAGAAGTTGATGATATCATGGCAATTTTGGCCACCTCAAGCGCACAGTCAGCCCTTACTATCAATCAAAACGATATAGGGCCACTTATTAGCGCTTCTAGTAGTGGCATTGCTAAATTCAGCGTGGACAACAGCGGCAATACCGCAATCGCCGGAAATTTGAATGTCGGTGGGACAATCGGCTCCGATTTAACCCCCTCTCTGATTGCTACCTATAATCTGGGCTCTCCCATTAATTTCTGGAAAAAATTGTTTGTTGACAATATTACGCTTCCTCTGGTCGGAGTC
>DATIIG010000109.1:0-20008 GCA_035479835.1 Saccharimonadales bacterium (SeqCode)
TGTCGTTCCCTCACTTATCCGCAAATGCTATACGCAAAAAAAACTTGAAGTGTGGGGAGACGGCAGCCAAATCCGCGATTTTTTTTATGTTGAGGATTTTGCGCGGGCGGTAGTTTTGGCCGCGGAAAAGCTCAAAACGCATGAGCCGGTGAATATAGGAAGCGGGGAGCCGGTCAGTATAAAAAAATTAGTCAAAACAATTGTAAAGTTAACCGGATTTAAAGGAGAAATATATTTTGATGCTACCAAACCACAGGGACAAAAAATCCGCGTGGTAAGTATTAAAAAAGCGAAAAAAGTTTTGGGATTTTCACCGAAATTCAGTTTGGAAAAAGGTTTGAAAAAAACAATTGACTGGTATAATACAGTATCTATCTCATGAGCGAAAAACTGCAAAAACTTAATATAGCCCTTGCCACGCATTCGCGCGCAACAGGACTTTCTCAAATGCTTTCTCTTTGGTTGCAAAAGAGAGCAAAAAAACTGATTTTCATTGATCATCCGCTCCCGCCGGCAAAGAAATATATTTCTTTTTGCACAGTTTTTGAAAAAGGAAAAGTTACCGGCACATCTCAAACCTTTGATGTTCATATTCCGTTTGTTTTTATTTACTTCAAAGATATTTTATTAACGTTTTATTTCGGTTTCAAAAATCCCTGTGACATTGCAATCGGCGTTGATAATATCAACGCATTTTCATTTATTCTGCTCAAGAAAATCGGAAAAGTAAAAAAAGTTATCTATCACACGGTTGATTACACACCCAAACGCTTCGGCAATCCGGTTCTGAATAACATCTACCACTCGCTTGACAGATTTTGTTGTTATAACGCCGATATTTCGTGGGACAGCTCTTCGCGGATGATCGAAGCAAGAGTAAAAAACGGAGTTGATAAAAAACGGATCGCAAAAATTATCATAACTCCTGATGGAAGTAACTTTGACCCCAAGAAACGCTTAGCAATAGAAAAAATTGAGCGAAACACGGTTGTATTTCTGGGACATCTTCGAAAAGGATTAGGACTAGAGCTTCTTATTGACTCATTTGCCGATGCTGCGAAGCAGGTTGCAAAAGCAAAGCTCGTCATAATCGGCGGCGGACCGCTTCTTGAAAGTTTGAAATCTCAAACAAAGAAACTTGGTATAGAAAATCGTATTACATTTACCGGTTTTATTGAAAGCCATGAAAAAGTGGACGATATTCTTGCAAAAGGAGCAATAAGTATCGCGATGTTTGAGCCGGTTAAAGATTCACTTGAATACTATTCGGATGTCGGTAAACCGAAAGTCTATCTGGCGGCCGGGCTGCCGGTAATTATTACAAAAGTTCCTGAAATAGCCTTGGAAATTGAAAAGAGAAAAGCGGGCATAGCAATTTCATATGACAAAAAATCTCTCAGTTTGGCAATAATTAAACTTCTGCGAAGCGACGCGTTGTATAGACAACAGCGAAAAAATGCCATAGAATTATCCAAAAAATATATATGGTCAAATATTTTTGAGCAAGCATTTTCACAAACACTTAAAGATTTGAAATGTATATGAAAACACAAAAATTTGATAAAAAGACAAAAGATTTCTTTGACCGTAAAGTTTATTACGGTAAAGGTGTTGATCTATCGCCTGATCCGAAACATTTTACTCCCGCAAGAAAATACGAGTTTGATAAATTTATAAAATTTTTTAATCTTCCGAAGAGTGCAAAACTGATAGAGCTTGGCAGCGGATATGGACGGTTTGTTCTTCCGTTTTTACACCTTGGGTACCATGTGACGGCGGTTGATGTTTCGCAAAACTCACTCAATATTATAAAAGCGGAAGCAAAAAAATATCATTTAGATAAAAATTTAAAAACATTACGCTCTGATTTTCAAAAAACCGCATTTAATAGTATTTATGACGCGGCGTTTTGCATCAGCACATTTCACTTACTGGGCGCGACAGAAAAAAAGAGAGTTGAAACTCTTAAGAATTTAGTAAAAACCGTAAAAAAAGGCGGGCAGGTTCTGGTAATTGAACCAAATCCTCTTAACCCTTTGTACTATCCGTTTTATTTTTTCTCAAAAGAGGTTTCATGGAACGTAGAGAAGCACTTTATGAAAAGTAATGAGGCAAATTTGAGGAAAATATTTAAAAATTTGGGTTTGAAAAATATAAAAGTAACCTATGTCGGCTTTTTGCCGATGAGGTTTATCGAGAATTTCCCATTTGTTGCTCAACTTAATGATATTCTCTCCAAAACCCCAATTCTAAACAAATTCTCAAGTTTTATTTACATTAAAGGAACGTGTTAATAATTAGTTTCTTGTAAAACAGTTGTTAGTGAAGTAGAATATGCTTCATGTCTTTAGCGGAAGCTCCATTTAATCAAGCAGTTCCAAAAGGTGAGCCTCTTTGGTCGCCAAGAGAAGCCGCAATGCGAATCGCAGAACTTCAAGGGCAAACGGTCAACCTTGGTGCGGTATTGCAATATCACATGCCCAATCATGTTCATTTTTGGGTTGGAGAAACTGATAAAGAACCTTTGCCTTTACAGCCGGAGAGCGCATCGGCATTTCAAAAAAGCGAACCAATAGATCATCGCAGAGAAAGACTAACGCAAGCATATAGAACTTACCTACAGGATCATGAAATAGGGGGAAGAGTAAATATTGTTCTTTTTGATAGAGAAGTGAATGAAGAGCCACTATTTTTGGAGGCTATTTATCCTGAAAATGAAATATGGCAGCCAGATAAAGTTATTGAGCTTTTTCCAATGGTAGATTTTGCAGTATATTTTCATCTTTCAGATAAAGTGCGTTCAGCAGTTAAAAACGGAGATTCTTTCTACAGATACTCTTTTTTAACATTATCGGAACCGGCAGTAACTATCAATACAACAAGAATTGAGAGTACAAATCTGTATGAAACAGAAGTTCTCTTTGCGAATAGGCCTGTAGATGAAAAAAAGCTAAAGGAATATTTAGAATGTTCCATACCGTTTTGCACTATCTACAAAGATCTTGGTATAGATGAGAACATTGACGCTTTAGATTTTTCCGAGGAGGGCCAACGTCTGGTTACTGCTTTGCACGAAGCAAAGATAGGTTAATTACTTCCTTTTCACTCCAAACAAATCGTACGAAAGACTCGGGGTGAAGTGCAGGAAGGGCTCGGTGATAAATGCTACCAGGCCCCAGAAAATCCAGGGTTTGTATAAGATGGTCGCGTAGTCGCCGCGGAGGAATTTCGGTCCGCGAAGTCCATAAACCTTGTAGCCTAAGTCTTCAAATTCTTTTTTTGACCAACCGCATTTGTGCACCTGCCATGGATTGTTGCCGTACGCGTCTTGGGGGTAAAAACCGTTGGGTGTCAGAAGAATTATTTTTTTACGGGCAATTTTTTCCATTTTTTTGATGAGAACTTTAGCGGTTTTTTTGTCAAAATGCTCAATAACATCAAGCGCGATGACCGCGTCAAAACTGTTCGGTTTGAAAAGCTTATCAATTTTCAAAAGATCGCTGGTTGTATACGTGTCGTGGATTTTTTTTGCTTTGCTTTTTTTAATACTTGGAGCAAATGCATCAACGCCGTGAGATGAAAATGTTTTTTTCACTCTTCTGAGTGGCGAGTCGTCTCCGCAACCGATATCAAGAACCGATTTGCATCCCTGCAAATGACGCTCGAGTGTTTTGAAATAAAATATGTCTTTGTTTTGATCAATAAAATTTTTAACAGTCATGTTTAATATTTTTTTTTCGTCAGTGTTTGTGAGTCAGAATTATAGAAAAGCGAAATGATGTCTTTTTTTTCAAATAATCCTTTATTTATTGCTTTATTAAGCTCGCTCTCATCGTAGTAATATCCGAATCCGCGCCCGTTTACTTCTCTGTAACCCTGTCCCAAGATATCATATAGAAATCCCACATCCAATTCTTTTTGAAACGTACTCTCTTTGAAAAAACCGCTTGAGAGTTGCCTTTTAACTACATAGTTTACCATAAGAACGTGGCCCGGTCCCGATTGAAACGGGACTTTAAGCTCAGGAAGCGCGTAATAGCCCCCACTGTCACCTGTTATATAGAAAACTGTTTTTTGAGAAAGCTTCGGAGCAACGGAGTTAACCTGTTTGAGAAAAGATTGTCTTTCATCAGAGCGTTGCATCAAAAGTGAAAAATCCTGCCACAAAACTGTTTCGTGAAGAATAATAAATCCGATTCCAAACAGTAGCGCAACTATCTTTAAGGTTTTGGTGCGCATCGATATAAGTAAAATGGAAAGGGAAATTGAAGCGGGAATAGTTGCCATGTAATAATGGCGCGAATCAAGGTAGGAAAACGAGCGGTTGATAACTACATAAGGAATAAAGCTCAAAATAAGCATAATAATGGAAATAAAAAACGCAAAGCTTAGTTTTTTATCAAGTCTTATGCGCTTGCTGCGAAGTAGCCAAACCAGAAGCATTATAGTCAATAAACCTATTGTGATGGTCATTATCTCTGCGTGTTGATTTTGTACGACGAAATCAAAATCCGGCGTATCTGGGGTATAATGGGTAAATATTCTGGTGAAAAATCCGGTCACCGTGAACATGAACGCATTGGGAACAAATGTCTGGACTGCACCTTCCAGCGGGTACTGGACACTGTGCAAGATAAAACTCGATACAAACGAGCCGTTTGACCCTCCGACATAATTTGCCTGGTCACCGGAGATGAATAGTACCGATTTTGCATAAAACCCTAAAATTATAAGAGCAAACGCGAAGAAGAAAATATGGGTTTTGATAAAAAAATCTTTTTTGTCTTTCCCTTTGTAATAAAGAAAATAAACAACCGGGTAAAAAGCAAAAGCGAAAAGTGCAATTTCTTTAAAAAGAAAAGACAACCACAGTGTGACGAGTGAAAGAGTAAAGTAACGGATTTTCCTGTTTGCAAGGAAGTTTAAATAGAAGATAAACGATATCAAAAAAAGCATTACAGCCGGAGCGGAACCGTTCATGGTGCCAAACCAACTATATCCTTCATTGCCAAGTTCATTTATCAGGAAAAAAAGTGAAGAAAGGAGTGAGATGGTTTTGTTTTGCGTCAGCTTTTTCGCCAAAACAAAAACCAGGAATGTGTTTACTGCCTGATACACAAATGCAAGAAGTCCATATGTCATAGGATTAATTTTAAACAGCTGAAATACAATATACGTTATGACGCGAGCACCTACGCGGTCACCCAGAAGCAACTCAACCGGCGATTTGTTTAGTGTGATGTATTTGGTTCCAAGCGCGAGAATAACGCCAAAGCTATGCCATTCATCCTGTTGAAAGAATTGACGAAATACAAGAAAATAAAAAAGCGCAATAAGATGAATGAGGACTACGCTCCCGATAATTACGTTTATTTTTTTATGTAGCTTAAAAATCATGCCTCAAAATACGATACCTGTAGAAATACTTAGCAATATCGATAAGCGCCTCCAGTACGACTTTCGGACTTCCACCTGAAGCTTCTCCGAAAAGCCTGGGATAATGTGAAACCGGAACTTCTTTTATTTTGAAATTATTTTTTTTAAGCTTAATTAATAACTCCGGATCAATGAAAGATGTGTTGGAAGTCAAAGAAAAAGTACGTAGCGCACTTCTTCTTACGATTTTCATCGAGCAGTCAATGTCGCGTGCCGGAATAGAAAAAAGTACTCGAAGAAGTAGGTTATAAATTCTTGTTTGAACCTGACGAAGAGGAGTTAGAGCCCGCTTTGTGCGATATCCGATAACTGCATCATAGTTTTTCAGAAACGGCAGCATGCGCTTTAATTCATTGACATCATACTGATTATCGCCGTCTGTGTAGAAAACAAAGTCGTATTTGTTTGCTTTTGAAAATCCGTCGCGAAGGGTTGCTCCATACCCTTTATTTTTCGGGTGATGAATAACGGTAACTTTAGGTTTATATTTTTTCTCATATTTTTTTGCAACGGCAAATGTATTATCAGGACTTCCATCTTCAACAATTACAATTTCAAAATCTGAAGCAATGCTTTTTAAAAGCTTATAAACTTTCGGAATAAGAAGCGGCAGATTTTTCTCATCAAGATACGCGGGACAAAAAAAAGAGATTGAGGGCTTTTTCATACAATGAGTTCTTTTTGTATGTAGTCTCTTAAATCTTTTTTCCAATGGTTTTTGAAGGGGAATTTGCTGCTTGTTAACACTTCATGGGTTGGTCTGGGAGCAGGAAAATCCCTTTCAAAATCCTTTGATGAGACGGGAATAACGATTGTGTTTTTGTTAATCATGTTTTTGATATATGTAGCCATTTCAAAGCGTGAGCAGATGCCATTTGAGCCAAAATGATACACGCCGCTTGCCTTTTCATCTAAAAGTTTTTTGACAAAAAGCAAAAGATTGGGAGCATAAGATATTGTGCCATATTTATCGCTTACTACTTTCACGTGCTCCCCATTTCTTATCTTATCTATTATATACGAAATAAATTTCTTTTCATCTTTTCCTCCCCCGATCATCCAACCGGCACGCACAATTATGTAGTTTTCAAGCGTATTCTGTATAAAATTTTCCGCCAAGTGTTTTGCTTTTGCGTATGCGTTTACGGGTTTTGGTACATCATTCTCACTATATCCTCCGGTTTCTTTTTTCCCGTCAAATACCGAAGCGGTTGACAAAAAAACCAGGGGGACATCATATTTTTTACAAACAGCAACGATATTTTTAGTTCCCAAAAAATTTATTCTGTTGCATAAGTTTTTATTCTTCTCACATATGTCAACGTTGGTAAGTGCTGCCAGATGAATGACCAAATCAGGGGAAATTTGTTTGAAAACTTTTTCTACAATACTTTTTTTTGTTACATCCAGAGTTTTTTTATCGGCCAGCACAACCTTTTCTTTACCAAAAATAGTCGGAGCATATCTTCCCAGCGTACCGGTGCCTCCGGTAACTAGAATTTTTTTATATTGTGTGGTAGGATGATTTTGCTTCATGAAAAAATTGTCAGGGTTCCTGCTGCTTCTTGTTCCTTTCTGGATGTACGCGGGCATTTTTCATCTTTCATATTTTGTGTGGACATTCTCACTTACGCAAAATTGGTTTTTCGATAACGGACTCGTAATTTTTAAAGATATCATTTATCATCACACTCCACTGCCGCTTTTTTTACTCTACTTTACATCAAAAATTCTGGGCAATACTGCTTTGATGTTGCAGATAAGTTCATTTACACTTGGACTTTTGTTCGTACACGGCGTTTATGTAACGGCAAAAACGCTTTCAAAAAAAATAGCACTTACAGCACTTTTATTTCTTCTTGTCACTTTTTTCCCTCTTTTTCAAAACTTTAACCTGGAAGAAATGACAGCCGCGGTATTTGCGCTATACGCGACATATTTTTTCTTAAAATTTTGGCAAAAGCAAGCGAATAGATGGATATTTTTATCAGGACTGTGTATTGCATGTGCTTTAATGGGAAAGCAAATCATCGCCGGCATAATAATAACATTGATTATAGCAAACGCATATTCTATAAACAATCGCAAAGTCGGAAGACAAAAATTGACAAGAGCATTGTTCTTTTTCATTTTAGGATTTGCAATAGGGATTTTACCGATTTTGATTTATTACAGTCTTCACCACGCGCTTGCCGATTTTTTCTATTGGAATATAATTTTCAATTTGACCATTTACCGCCAGCAAAGTACACCTTACGCATTAAAAGACGGACTGCTGAGTTCCGGATGGCTTTTATTTTCTCTCGTGCCGGCAGTTTTTCTTTGGTTTCGTGGAAAACTTAATTTTATCCAGCGACTTGGAATTCTGACTCTGATTTGCAATACAATTTTTTTATTCCCGTCATTTCTACCGAGTTTTCTTGTTTATAAATCACTCCCGTTTTTTGCGTACCCGCTCATTCTTTGGGCAATTATAGCGCAATATTATCGAAAGAAAGTTTTTTTAGTAGCACTTGTTATCGGGCTCATCGGACTTTTACCGATTCTCAAAACATTTTATATTGACTATGCCCCGCAGGATATCACAAATCCTCATTACATTTATGATTACGGCGAAAATGAGATGGCGGTTACTGCATGGATCACTAAAAATACCTCAAAAAATGAGAAAATTATGAATTTGGGGAACCACTATATCACCACACTTTCAAAGAGACTTCCCGCCAACAGATATGTATATTTATTTCCGTGGCTTGTTTCGCCCTTTGATGCATCAACGCGCGAAATCGTTTCCCATCCGCCCAAAATTGTCATCATAGACTGGCAGACATTTAAAGATTTTCCGACACTTAACTCCTGGCCGTTTGTAAAGTTTGTAAAACAAAATTACACGACTGCGGCAAAGTACGGAACGTATGAAATATTCATTTTTAAAAAATAAATACCTGCCTTACTCACTTCTTATTCTGGGAATTGTTTGGGTAATTTTAAACATCTATTTTCTCCCGTTTCATATTTGGGACGCGGGTGTTGTGCGGCCCTGGTACATGCTCAAAGGGCTTGTCATATATAAAGATTTTACGTGGATACGAATGCCTTTTGATATATTTACTCTTGCAGTCTGGTATAAGTTTGTCGGTGTATCGGCAGCGGCATATCAAAATTTTATTTTTCTTATTGAAACCATTCTGACAATTGCGTTCTTTTTTATCTCGCGAAAAATACAGCCAAAAGTTTATTTAGTTTCGTTTCTTACTTTCATCATTTTTCTTTTTCCGCTGTTTCAAAACACCGAAATAGGCGAGCTTCTTATCGGATTGATACAGCTTTTACTTTTTTTCTGCATGTATTTGTTTATTACAAAGAAAAAATTACGCTATTTGATATTTGCCGCAGGTTTGACCGGCATTTCATTTATCACAAAACAAAATTCAATACTTGTTGCCGGCGCTTTTTTGACAGTACTCTTACTGCAAAGCCTTAAAACAAAGCGAGTTGCAAAAGATTTTCTGCAAAAGGCATTCATCTATCTTGGTATAGCAATACTTCCGTTTCTCGCACTTATTTTTTATTTTTCTTACTTACACGCGCTCAAAGACTTTCTCTATTACACTGTATTGTTTTTGTTTACCACCTATAAAGAAGCAAATGTTGTGCACGGGGACGGCGGATGGATTGCGGCGGCGTATGTAGTTGTCTTAATACCGTTTATTTTTCTGCGCAAATCAAAAAATCTCAAACCTGTCATTTTGATTTTTTTAGTTTTGCAAATAGCTAGTTTGTTTCCTTCCTTTTTTCCGTCATTTCTTTCATATCGAGCGTTTACTATGTTTCCGCTTGTATGTCTTGCAGCAGGTTTTTCTTTTTCAATTTTGTTTGAAAAATCCAAAATCAATAAAAAAGCGGCAGTTATCATTTCATATACTTTACTTCTATTTTTCATATCAAGATTTATCAGCGGATATATTACCGCATTTAACGACGGAGGCGGATTTGCAAAAGGACAATTGTTAACAAGCTATGGAACTACCGAGCAAAAAGTTGCCGATGAGATAAAGAAAAATTCAAGCTCAAATGACCGGATCTTAAATTACGGAAGCGAGATGATGTATTTAGAAGCAAACAGACTTCCGGCAAATAAATATGTTGATCCGTTTCCTTATCTTCTGAAACCTTATAATAACTCCGAAAAAGTTTTCGCAGCACATCCGCCGAAATTAGTAGTTTACGACACGAGCTTGCCGGGCGACCACGCGGGTTTGTCGCAGTGGCCTTTTTTGCAAATGTTGCAAGACAAATATGATGTCATGGGACGTTTCGACAAGAACCTCGTACTTTATAGATTTAGATCCTCCGATTGATTTTTAAAGGAGCTTTGCTTACAATACGCTCAATGAAAGTCATCATCCTCTGCGGCGGCATCGGCTACAGGTTGAAAGAAGAAACTGAGTTTAAACCAAAGCCTATGGTTTTTATCGGCGGCAAACCGATCCTCTGGCATATCATGAAGATTTACGCGCATCAGGGATTTAATGAATTTATTCTGGCTCTTGGATACAAAGGTGATTATATAAAAGATTATTTTCTCAATCAAAAACTTTTTACTCACGACTTTACTATCCTTACAAAAACCGGTTATACGAAAATTCACAAAGATAAACATGACGGGGTAGCGCGGGATGATTTTAAAATCACATTTGTTGATACCGGTGAGAATACATTGCCGGGGGAAAGAATATTGCGTTTAAAAAAGTACATACCGACTGATAATAAAAATTTTATGGTGACATATGGAGACGGTGTAAGCGATGTCGATTTAAAAAAGCTGCTGAGTTTTCATAAAAAACAAAAGACAATCGGCACCATTACGGGGGTGCATCCACGGACCAAATACGGGCTCGTGCATGTTGATAAAAACGGGCTGGTAAGTAATTTCGTTGAAAAACCGGTCCTCAATGAGTTTGTCAACGGCGGTTTTATGATTTTTAAAAGAGAATTCTTTAAGCATCTGAATAATGGAGAAATGGAACACGTGGCGCTGAAGCGTTTGACGAAAGCGAAACAGCTTTCGCTGTATTTTCATGAAGGATTTTGGCATGCCATGGATACATATGCGGATGTTGAGAGTTTAAATGAAATATGGGCGCGAAATCCGAAATGGAAATTATGGAAAGACTGAAAAACAAAACCGTTTTGGTAACGGGAGGCGCAGGATTTATCGGAGGGCATTTGACAAAAAAACTTCTCACAATGGGTTTTAAAGTAGTAGTTGTTGATATCGGAATTAATCCTCGGTCAATTTTCTATCTTGAAAAGCTTAAAAAAAGCGTGGCGTTTGAAAACGCGGATGTTAGAGACAGGAAAAGAATATCGACAATTTTTAAAAAGTATAAACCCTCATTTGTTTTTCATCTTGCCGCGGAGCCGATCGTTGAAAAATCGTTTGAAAGTCCTTATGAAACACTTGCGACAAATATTATGGGAACGGTGAGCGTTTTGGAAGCAGCGAGAAGTTTAAAAAATATAACCGGAGTAATTGTTGCCTCATCTGATAAGGCCTACGGGAAAACAAAAAAAGCATATACTGAAGATTCGCCTTTGCGGGGTGATCATCCATATGACGTTTCAAAATCGGCAGAGGATCTCATTGCGCAAGCATATGCCAAAACTTACGGACTACCTATTGTCATAACGCGCTTTGGGAACGTGTATGGAGAAGGAGATTTTCACAAGGGCAGAATCATTCCCGATATTTGCGAAGCGATCATTAAAAAGAAAACACTTAAAATAAGAAGCGACGGGAAATATGTGCGTGATTATATCTATGTTGAAGACGTTGTAAACGGTTATACGTTTCTTTTACAAAATATCAAAACAGTAAAAGGACAAGCGTTTAATTTTTCATCAAAAGATTCACTATCGGTTTTGGAATTGATTAAAAAAACGGAAAAATTATGTAATGTAAAAATTTCCTATACAATTCAAAACACCGCAAAAAATGAAATTCCCTATCAGCACTTAAATGATCGCAAGGTTCGAAAGCTCGGGTGGAAAAACACTCATAACTTTGAAAACAGTTTTGTTCATACACTCGCTTGGTATAAAAAATATCTATGAAAAAGAAAAAATTTCTTATAACCGGGGCTACGGGTTTTGTCGGTTCTTGTTTGGCAAGGAGATTGGTTGAAGAGGGAGAGGATGTCTCAATACTTGTCAGAGACAAAAAAAATTCATGGCGTATCAACGATATTTCAAAAAAAATGCGCATATATGAATGCGATTTAATAGACCCGCTTAAAACACGGCAAATAGTTTCGCGCATAAATCCAACACATATTTTTCATTTGGCAGCATACGGAGCATTACCGCAAGAGCAAAGCTTTGAAATGATGGTTGATGTAAATATCAAAGGCACACATAATCTTTTGACTGCAGCGGTAGAAAATGGCTTTGACTTATTTATTCATACAGGAAGTTCATCTGAGTACGGCACTAAAAATGCATCAATGAAAGAAAACGATGAACTTGTTCCTATTAATGATTACGGCGTAACCAAAGCCGCGGCAAGCTTACTGGTTCAGTCAATTGCTGAAAAAGAAAAGCTTCCCATTATCATATTTCGTCTTTTTTCTCCGTTCGGATATTTTGAGCAAAAAGACAGACTTATTCCATCCGTTATTCTCTCCGCTTTAAAAAACAAGCCGATTTTGCTATCATCTCCTTCTCACGTCAGGGATTTTATTTTTATTGAAGATGTGATGAGTGCATACCTATCTAGCGCGAAAAAGAAAATTACTCAAGTGCAAATAGTAAATATCGGCAGCGGTAAACAACGATCTGTCGAGGATCTGGTGAGAGCAGTTGTAAAACTGACCGGCAGTAAATCAAAAGTAAGATGGGGGGCAGTAAAAAAACAAAAGCGCCAAAAGGAACCGGAAATGTGGCAGGCAAATATTTCAAAAGCGAAGAAAGTTTTAAGTTGGCAGCCGACACATTCTTTGGAGGAAGGCTTGGTAAAAACGATAGCATGGTTTGGAAATAATTCAGACTATTATGAACACGGTTAAACTGGACAAGATTGCAAAAAAAGTAAGAGAGGATATTCTTTCCATGAGCTTTCGGGCGCAAAGTGCTCATACGGGCGGAGCTCTTTCTTGCGTGGAAATTCTGGTTGCGCTTTATTTTGATGTTATGAAAGTTTTTCCCAAAAATCCTCAAAGTGGCGCTCGGGACAGATTGTATTTCAGTAAAGCCCATGACGCGAAAGCCCTGTATGCCGTGTTGTCAGAGCGCGGGTTTTTCAGCAAAAAAATTTTGGAGGAGTATGAAACAAACGGTGGGAGACTGCCCGGACATAGCGTGCGAAACTGCGTTCCCGGTGTAGAAATATCCGCAGGATCTTTGGGGCACGGGCTTTCAATGGGATGCGGGGCAGCATACGCGCCAAAACTTGATAGAAAAAAATATCGAACGTTTGTAATACTCTCAGACGGCGAATGCGATGAAGGAACGGTTTGGGAAGCGGCACTTTTTGCAGGACATCATAAACTGGATAATCTTGTTGCGATTATTGATTACAACAAGTTACAAGGGTTTGGATATACAAAAAACGTACTTGATTTGGAACCGTTTGCGAAAAAATGGCAAAGTTTCGGGTGGAGCGCAAGGGAAATTAACGGAAATGATTTTGGACAACTACTGCCCCTGCTTAAAAAATTACCTTTTGAAAAAGGAAAACCCACTGTTATCATCGCGCACACGATAAAAGGACTCGGGGGGGTGCAGCGGCACGTTAACCAAATTTCTTCACAATATAAACCGCCCACCAAGGATGATATGAAAGAGTTTGAAAAAAATAGAGTATGAGAATTGCATTCGTAAAAACGCTTACAGAAGCTGCGAAAAATAACAAAAACATAATGCTTATAACGGGCGACCTGGGTTATTCGGTATTTGAAGAATTTATAAAAAAGTTCCCAAAACAATTCATTAATGCCGGTGTGGCGGAGCAGAATATGACCGGACTTGCGGCAGGGCTTGCAATGGAGGGGAAAATTCCTTTTATTTATTCCATTGTGCCTTTTGTTACAATGCGAAATTTCGAGCAAATAAGAAACGATATTTGCTATCAAAATCTTAATGTTAAAATTGTCGGTGTAGGAGCCGGATTTTCATACGGACCGTATGGACATACGCATCACGGTTTGGAGGATATAGGAATTCTTCGGACACTACCGGGTCTTACTATTTTTTCTCCGGGCGATCCGATAGAGACAAGCTTTGTTGTTAAGGAATCACTAAAAATAAAAACTCCCGTATATATTCGCCTGGGTAGAGCGGGAGAGCCCGCGGTTCATGGAAATAATTCTCAGTTTAAAAAAGGGTCGGGATTTGTCATAACCAAGGGAAAAGATATAACACTTATTGCAACCGGCACCATGCTTTATACCGGGGCAGAAGTTGCAAAAATACTTTCTCAAAAAGGTATAAGCGTGCGCCTTGTCAGTATGCATACAATAAAACCGATTGATGAGAAAATTATTCTTGAAAGCGCAAAAAAAACGAAAGCAATTTTTACTTTGGAAGAACATTCAATTATAGGAGGACTGGGTAGTACGGTTGCCGAAATTTTAGCAGAGCATAAGATAGGCATTTCGTTTAAACGCCTGGGTGTTCCTGATCATTTCAGCAAAGTTATAGGAAATCAGGAATATATGAGAAAAGCAAACGGCTTAACGCAAGCTCAACTACTCAAAACGATATTGAAGGTTTATGAAAAAAAATAAAAAAACAATTTCAATCGGTATTCCATGTTTTAACGAGGAGCAAAACGTAGCCCAGGCTTATAAAGCAATACGTGCAATAGCAAAGAAAAATGACTACCGGTATGAGTTAATCTTCGTTGATAACGGAAGTACTGACAGCACAAGGGAGGAAATAAAAAAACTTTGCAAAAAAGATAAAGATGTTATCGGAGTATTTCTTTCCAGAAATTTTGGGCCTGAAGCATCTCTTCAGGCAGCATCGGAGCATGCCAGCGGAGATGCTTTCATACTGCTATTTTGTGATTTACAGGAACCCCCCGAGCTGATTCCTCAATTTATTAGCGGTTGGGAACAGGGTCACGATATTGTTGTGGGAGTTTACAAAAAAACGCAAGAACAACTGTTGATGAGGATAGCGCGTAGTATGTTTTATAAATTCTTTAAAAGAATGTCAAATATTGAAGTTCCGGTTAACGCTTCCGGAGTCGGACTTATCGATCGGAGGGCGCTGGACGCAATAAATCGGCTGCCTGAAAAATATCGATTTTTCAGAGGACTTCGTGCATGGGTGGGATTTAATACCGCATATGTGAGTTACAATAGACGACCAAGACTTCGGGGCAAAAGCTCATATGGATTTTTCAGTTATATTAAACACGCGGAGAGAAGTTTTTTCGGTTTTTCATATCTCCCTTTGGATATTATGATTTATTTCGGGTTTTTACTTGTGTTTCTTTCATTTCTTTTTATACTCATCTATCTTTTGGCAGTAATTATTTACAGAAATCCTTTCAGGGAAAGCATCGCGGTAATTGTTTCTATTGCATTTTTCGGCGGAATACAGCTTATGGCAATAAGTACAATCGGCAAATACATTCAGGTGATTGTAGAAGAAACGAAAGCGCGCCCGGTATATATAGTTGAAGATATTTTAAACAAAAAAAACAGAAAATATTAATGAATACTCAGCTATCAAAGCAGATTAAAGCTTACTACAAGAAAAATTTTCCCAAAAAAACTTTTATTCCCGGCGTCTCTCCTGTTCCGGTTTCGGGAAAAGTATTTGATGAAAAAGAGCTTATTTCAGGCGTTTCCGCGGTACTTGAAGGGTGGTGGACCGAGGGGCGGTTTGCGCAGGAGTTTGAAAAAGCATTTGCAAAACTTCTGGGAGTTCGCTATGTCAGCTTAACTAACTCGGGGTCTTCAGCAAATCTGATTGCCTTTTCTGCGCTTACCTCAAAGCGTTTAGGTGAGCGTGCAATAAAAAAAGGCGATGAGGTGATAACTGCCGCATGCGGCTTTCCCGCAACCGTTAATCCGATTATTATGTCCGGTTGTATTCCTGTTTTTGTTGATATAGATTTAAAAACGAAAAATGTAAAACTTTCCGAAATTAAAAAAGCACTAACAAAAAAAACAAAAGCGATAATGATTGCACATACTTTAGGTAACCCCTTTGCTGTCTCAGAGATCGCTGACTTTGCCAAAAAGCATAACCTTTGGCTTATCGAAGACTGTTGTGACGCGCTCTATGCGCAGTATGATAGTAAGTTTGTCGGAACATTCGGAGATATCGCAACATTTTCATTTTATCCCGCACACCAGATAACCATGGGAGAGGGCGGAGCAGCGATTACAAATAATCCGCTTTTGCACATCGCCGTGCGTCAGTTTCGCGATTGGGGCAGAGACTGCTGGTGTGATACCGGAAAAGATAACACATGCGGAAAACGGTTCGGCTGGAAACTCGGCGATTTGCCGTTGGGCTACGATCACAAATATACATACTCGCAAATCGGATACAACCTTAAATTAACCGACATGCAGGCAGCATTGGGACTTGCTCAGCTTGAAAAACTTCCGGAATTTGTAAAAGCACGGCGGAAAAACTTTTCATCACTTTATTCGTTTTTTAAACAACATGAAAAATATTTTATTTTGCCCGAAAAAGAAACAAAAGCAAATCCGAGCTGGTTCGGTTTTATGCTGATTGTTGGGAAAAACGCTCCATTTACAAAAAACGAACTGGTGGAGTTTCTTGAAAGCAAAAAAATTGCTACACGCGGACTTTTTGCCGGTAATATTTTAAAACACCCGGCATATAAGAATATCACGTATCGCAAAATAGGAGCGCTGCAAAACAGTGATTATATTATGAATAGCGGTTTCTGGATCGGAGTATATCCCGGTTTAACTACAGAAATGATAACTTATGTTAAGAAGCAGATAAAAATTTTCCTTGCTGCAAAATAGGATAATATGATATTATGCTTTTCCTGATATGATAGTAATGAATGAAAACATCGCGCAAGTTCTTCGCGTAGTCCGCAACAAATATTACCGCTTTACCATGCGATCAATGCAGGGAAAGCTACGAAAGAAAAAAAATTATCAGAAAAAGGATTTCGAACAGGTAAAGATTGCATTTGCGAAAAAATATAATCGCATCTGCGAGTTTAATGATGAAAAATTTACTACACCACTTTGGAAAGAATTTAACGCAAAACTTGAGAAAATCTTTTTGCCAAGCCCCCCATTTGATTTTCTGCAGGATCCGACAATCATGCGTACTATGTTTGCAACGGCAGGCGGGGAGTGGCTTGAGCGGGAGCTTCAATTTCTTGAAACGCACGCGCCGAAAGGGAAATTGAAATATCTTTTGGAGGAAGATTACGTAGGCGATCCACTCTTAATGCAATCGCGATATCTTACGTCGCACACAACAATTCATCATCTTTATCATTTTATAAAATTTTTGGATGTTACCAAAGCCAAGCCTTCCAATATTAAAACAGTTGTTGAGTGGGGCGGCGGATATGGAAATATGATAAGGATACTCAGGAAGTTTTTTCCTAAAAATACCACATACATTATGATTGACACGGCAGTATTTTGTTGCCTTCAGTGGCTGTACCTGAGCACGTTATTCGGAGAAAATAATGTTCACTTACTGGACAATCCGAAAGCAAAAATCCAAAAAAATAAAATAAATATCGTGCCGCTGCAGTTTTTGGAAAATTCCAAAATCAAAGCAGATCTGTTCATCTCAACATGGGCACTTTCAGAAAGCGGAAAAGCTTCACAGGATCTTGTGGCAAAAATGAATTTTTTTGATGCCAAGCATCTGCTTATAGCATATCAAACCAACCCGATAGGACTATTTGATCCTGCGCGCGCGGGAAAATTGGCGCAAAAAAGAGGAGCAATCATCGAAAAAATTGATTTCCTGCCTGGTAATTATTACGCGCTGCGTTAAGCTTCAATGAAAAAAACAAAAACCCTGTTCGTGTCAATTATTATTCCGACGTATAACGCGCAGAAGTTTATCGACAGGTGCTTAAGAAGTATCCAAAAACAGAACTATCCCAAAACTTTTTTTGAAGTGCTGGTTATTGACGGAGGAAGCAGTGACAAAACACTTGAAATCGCCAAAAAATACCGGGCAAAAATTTTGAAAAACCCATTTAAAGACGCGGAAAGCGGAAAAGCAATCGGAATAGAACACGCCAGAGGCGATATTATCGGACTGATTGATGCGGATAATGAACTGGTGGAGAAAAACTGGCTTACTGAGATGGTTAAGCCTTTGCAGGAGAATGAAAAAATATTCGGCGTTGAGTCGCCGTGGTATGTGAGAAAAAAAGATCCGCTTATCAATCAATACGTTACACTTTTGGTTATCGCGGATCCTCTGGCAAGACGGTTTCATCCGCATATGCAGGAAGAAAACAAAGGCTCATATGTTATATATCATCTCAAAACCGGGCAAACGCCGGTTATCGGAGCAAACGGATTTTTGTGGAGGAAAAAATATATAAAACTTATTAACCGTTACAAACCGAAATTTGAGGAAGTAAATTATATCTCGCTTATGGTAGAGCATGGGTATCTGGTATATGCAAAAGTGAAGCATGTCGGAATTCATCATTACTATTGTACGTCGCTTGGCAATTACATTAAAAAACGCGCAAAAATCGGTAGAAAATTTATGCTTCGCAAGCAAAAAGGACAAACTACATGGGTTGATCAGAGTCGAGGGAATGATTTCTTACTGGGAATTTTGTATAATGTCTCAATTATCGGGCCGACACTTGAGATGATAAAAGAGTTGATTAAAACAAAAAAAATTGCATGGGTTTGGCATCCCGTTATATCATTTATCACTATTATTATTTACGCGTATACATTCTTTGAAGTAAAAATAAAATCGCTGTTTCATCAAAAAACATATGCTTAAAAAATTTGCTTTAAAATACTTGCTGTCTGTGGGTAGAGAACTGGCGGACAAGAGAGAAAATGCCGTTTTGTCTATGATGGAGGGGGAAAAGCGGAAGAAATTTTTGGATTTGGGATGCGGCGACGGTGTTTTGACTTTGCGGCGCGCGCAGGCAGTCGGCAGCCAAGAGATTTACGGATTTGATATTCTGGATAGTGAAATAAGAAAGGCAAGAAAAAACGGCATTGTTATGAAAAAGGGAGATCTCAACGGAAAACTTCCTTATAAAAATAATGAATTTGATGCTATCGCGGCAACGCAGGTTATTGAACACTTGCTTGATACGGATTTGTTCGTCAGTGAAGTTTACAGAATTTTAAAAAAAGGCGGAATTTTTGTTATTTCAACGGAAAATCTTGCGTCGTGGCACAATGTTTTTGCGTTACTTCTTGGCATGCAGCCCTCGACTGGGCCGTGGATCAGCAGAAGATTTTCTATCGGGTTTCATCCTTTATACGAAGAGCACATAAAAGAATATGAAGTAAAACCTTTTTTGGGAGAAATGATCGGGCACACGAATGTTATTGCATACAACTCATTTAAACAATTATTTAAAAAATATAAATTTAAACTGCTGGATGAGCGCGCGGTCGGATATTATCCCTTTCCTTCATCGCTCGCCGATTTTTTTTCGCGCATTGATAAATGGCACGCCGTTGATATGGTCCTGAAACTCCAGAAAAAATGATAAAAAACGCGCTGTCAGTTGATCTGGAGTCATTTATTCATAGAGAACTTGATCCGCAAAAACGCACGCAAAAAGACGCAGGCTTTACTAAAAAAGCTACACAATATCTTCTCAAAATCCTTGCGAAACACCAGACAAAAATTACTTTTTTTGTCACAGGAGAAGTTTTCGAGTGGTATCCGGATTTAATAAAGGACATAAAGATAGCAGGTCATGAAATCGGTTATCATTCCCACCGTCATATCATTATCAAAGATAAAAAAACGCTTGAGAATGAATTTCGGTTGTCAAAAGAATTTCTAAAAAAATATAAACCTATCGGCTTTCGCGCGCCGAAAATGTTTCTACCTGAAGATTGTTTAGCGACACTTTCAAGCTATGGATTTAAATACGATTCATCCACATACGCGACAGCACCTTATGTTATAAAGGGAACGAAAATAGAAGAATTTCCTGTTTCAATTTCTTATCATTTCGGATTTATGAATAAAAGTAATTCGCCCACAAATTTTTCAAAAAAACTTCTTTTGCGCGCGGTTCCATATGGATCGGGATTTACGCTCGCGCTTCTTCAAAAACGTACGCAAAGGTTTATTTCCCGAGCAAACAAAAAGGGGCAATCTGCAAATATTTTTGTTCATCCGTGGCAGTTTTTTGATTATGACTACAGAGCAGGTTTTACAAGAAATTTGTACAAAAGGAAAATTAATAAGACATTTGAATATTTACTTTCAAAAAATACATTTGTTCCTTTGAAGGAATTGTTATAAAATCGCGATATGAAATGTATTGTAACGGGAGGTGCGGGATTTATCGGAAGCCATCTTGCGGATAGACTTATCA
>DATIIG010000110.1:0-9561 GCA_035479835.1 Saccharimonadales bacterium (SeqCode)
TTGTAATGTTTATTATACCAAAGGTTCGAATCTCAATCTGGGGCAGCCTACCGAATGAATCTGGCAACTCACTATTCGTAAAATTTAATTTTTAGCTTCTTTCGGATTGTATCTACGCGTTTTGCGTTATCTCGGCTTTCACTACTATCTCTTGGAGGCGTATTGTTCGATAGTCCAATAAGTGAGATTGTTGCGTCATCAACATCTTTGTGAGAAGGCACAAACCATAAATGCATCCATTCAATTGGGTTGTAATATGCTTGTAGTCTTGATGCTGATTTTCTGAACCTGTCATATGCTTCATCATGTAATTCCTTTTTCACATTTCTTGTAGAGTACGCTTGTGCATAAAAAATCAATTGATAGGTTATTTCTCCAATGACCTTTTTATAAGAAATATACGACTGAACACACAATGACTCTATGATTTTTCCGAGTGCATAAACAAGAGTACCCGCGAGAACTGTCCAGAATGCTTGTTCCATATGTATATTATAACAAAGTAAGCATACAAATGATCTGATGTAGATAATACCTTGACTTGAATGGAGGAAGACTTATGGTAGTGTATAGTATTCAGAAACACATTGTTTCAGAAGCTTTTCGTTACAATTACTAACCTCTTTGACGGTGAGGTGCCTGTATCTAGTGGATTTATTATTAACACTTAACGCAACTAAATGTTTTGGCCCTAAGGGCATTCCAAAAGCAATACTATTCGTTACTGCAGCTCCCGAAAGAACTCCAACATTTCCGTCATCTGTTCTTGTTAAGACTGTTATGTCCCCAATAAGAAAGCTTACATCTTCTGGAGCTATTCCTACTTCTAAGTCATATTTATCGATATGAGTTTCAACTTTTCTCATCAAAGATTTTATTAGAGCTGGAAGGGCGGCAATCATTTTTTTTCGTAACTCATGCCGTAATACACCCTTTTTTTCCTCAATCTCCTTTTCTTTATTTGGGTGTGAAAACTTGGTGTCTTTCAAAAACTTGTTAAAATGTTCAGGTTCTTGCTTCATAAGTAGATAAAAAATCGCCGCTCTAACATAATGCAACGCCATAAATTTTTTGACACTCTCCACGTGCTTAGGATGCTTTAAAAGACTACCATTATCGAGGAAGTCAAATGCTGTTGCCATTCGCGTTTCTGTATATCCATATTTGCTTTCAATTGATTTAAATGGCTCACCGACAACATCAACGTAAGCTGTGGCTTTCGGGTTGTTCAAATAAGAAGAATGATTATCTAGCCTGTGAACTCGTACCTTACTATTGATAACGAAACGTCTTAAGAGAATTTGTGATATCAAATGTGCTTTCATTGGGGTGGAAGACGGGTGCTGCCCCCGCGACCTCCAGGTCCACAACCTGGCGTTCTACTGTTGAACTACATCCACCAAATTGCATTAAGTATACCATAGGAACACGCATGGGTTCAACGAGAACTAACCTATAGTTGATATTTGTAGAGAATGTTCTATAATATATCAATATGCAAGCCCGACAGGAAGATTACCGATATGTTTCGGAGGGAAGGTATACGGCAGACAGAGATTTGGTAGACAGCTTGAAACTTGAAGTGTCAACTCAAGCTCCTTCGCAAGATAGCGCCTTAAAACGTACAGCTGCAACAATAGTTAAAACTTTAGAAAGATCTTATGGATCGTACATTCCCGCATCCAAACTGGAAGAGCTTGACGGTATTCCGGACAGAATACTCATGACAGACGGAGAAAGCCTCAGGGCTGTAGGTACCTACTGGCATGAGGAGAGAAAAGGTAGGCAAAATACTGAATACATGATCGGCACGGTTTATCGTGAAGGTTCAATCGTTCATATAACAGACCCCAGAAATATTTGGGATGGTCTCTCACCGGATAACAAAAAAATGCTCATGGGAGATGGAGTTGAATCAGGTGAGGTTATGAAAAGAGGATATATTGGACTAATACTTGCGACTGAATTAACACATGAAATTGTTCATCTGTATCAGGCACCGATGCTTCCAGAAACTTTTTTCGAATGCGGGGCTCGCTGGTATACAGAAGCAATACTTAAAATGCAAGAATATTCTTCTATTCTTTCATTAGGGGATCAGGAAAGAATAGATTTTTATCAAACTTTACTTGATAGATACGGGGACGACGTCCATCATCTCTTTTTCAATAATTCACTCGGATTTGAGAGACGTACGGAAATATTGGAAGAGATTACACCAGAATTATCAGAACAGCTTTTTCCAGCGGAAATATTTTCTCCTAAAATTTAGTACGCCCGGAGGGAATCGAACCCCCAACCAAGTGCTTAGAACGCACCTGCTCTATCCGTTGAGCTACGGGCGCATGGAGCGGGTGAAGGGAATCGAACCCTCGTGACAACTTTGGAAAAGTTGCGTTCTACCATTGAACTACACCCGCAGGTTGCAACAAATTTGCGTCGTGTTGATTATATCAAATTTCAGGTTGAAGAAACCAGCCCAGTAAGATAGAATACAAGGTGCGCCGCGGTGGTGGAATGGCAGACACGAAGGCCTTAAGAGCCTTTATCCGTAAGGGTGTGAGAGTTCGACTCTCTCCCGCGGCACCGGGGACTAGCTCAGTTGGCTAGAGCGCGCGGTTTGGGACCGTGAGGTCGGAGGTTCGAGTCCTCTGTCCCCGACAAAACGAAAAACTTCACTAGATTTCGTACATCAGTGCGTCGGGGTAGGTGAAAGCGTAGGGGTAGCAGTCGGAGTCATCGTGGGAGTTGTCGTCATGATTATCGTTACCGGTATAGTTATTGACGGCGTCGGCGTTTGCGAAACAGCAGGAGTAGGTGACATCATCGTTTCGGTAGGACTCACACTTGGCACTACGGATTGTTGATTTGTTCCTTTGCGATAGAAAAGAAAGTATCCGGCTACTGCAATTGCGATAATAATGATAATTGCTGCAATAATATATCCTGTTTTCCTTGACATACCGATCTGTTTATAACAAAGCACAATAGTAAATTTGTAGCAAATCGGTAAAGCTTATGTAAGAAAATTATTACCTCAACATTATCTTCTGAAATGCTGGAAAATGAGTTGATAGGGAAGTTTCGCATACTTTCCCAGACTACTGACTTTTGTAAACTTCAATCCTCTGCGTGCAAGTGTTTCCAAAACCGGCGGTAAAACTTTTGTGATATGTGTTTGAGGGGTAGTGGCTGACGTACCGTCATGAAACACAATGATGCTTCGCTCATTTGCTTGAGAAAATCTTTCAATTTGATGCTCAATGTCATCATCGGGAAGAGCAAATGCTGTTGCATCTCCGGCAATAATTGTTAACCCCATTTGTGCTGCATGAATCATCGTTGCTAAACCACCGACAAAATGCGGACGATACAATGCAACGGGCTGTTCTATTATTTCTTCCAGCTCTTCGCGTCCATTTCTTAACTCTGTTGCATTAAATCTTCCGATAGTCCGATCTCGAAATGTGGGAACAAAGTCAGATGGCCCGTGATAACCGATCTCATGACCGTCGCGACGAACTTTGTCCATAACTTCTGCAAAAAGCGGGGGATCTTCCTTTTTTAACGCTCGCGCATTGTCAACGAGCCAGAAAAGTGTTGCTTGCGCTTTGTGCTGGCCCAGCGTATTCAAGACCGGCAGTGTGTTTTCGGCGTTAGGCCCGTCGTCAAATGACAAACCGACCATGCCGACGCGTGAGATTTCTGACATATACTATATTATGCTATTTTTCTCTCCGATTTGCTATAATCGCGCTATGACAGGTTCACGACTGGAAAACGCGGCGAGACTGGGAATTGCGGGAGCATCACTCTTTGTTGCGTCCCGTTTGGCAGATGTTTCACCGGCATTTGCAAAAGAGCAGACTAATCCGCCCGCCGCAACGCGAATATTCGAACCCCAACCTCTTGACCAAACCCCCGCGGTATCAGAGTCCGCGCTTTTTGATGTTTTGCAGTTTTATCCGAATGCTGATTTGGCAAAGCACCCGATAAAATTGTCATACAGTTTTGAAACACAAAGAGGAACAAAAGTTACGCTACATAATTTTACCGATTATACTGTGCAACAGGAATCTTTGAAAAGTTTGTACGAATATCTCGAAGGTCCTGCTCTGTTTGGTATAAAAGCTGAGTACCCGCTCAGTGACACCAATCGAACTATTCTCTCGTCAATAAATCACATGGTTCAAAAACGCACTATTTTTCTCATTTCAGATGACATGCCGGTACCTCTTTGGTACCAGAAAGAATCTGATGCAACCACATTTAGTCCAAATAAGAATAGTACAACAATTATCAGAACAAGAATATCGGATAGTCAGCTTACTGCTAAATTTGACGTTGAGGGTTGTCAGGGCACTTTATCTCCGATACTGCTTGGAGGCCCGCAACCGGTATCTGATAAAGAAGCGGTAAAAGCGCAAGAAATTTGGGCTAACAGCATGGGACTGGCTTTAGCCATGAGCACTGCCGGTTATCGATATGAAGTTTACCAAAACACAGCAAATAATTCGCGAATAAATATTCCCTCTAATGGCGTCTATGACGCGCGGTATATTCTTGTTGATGAAGAAACATATAAGTCTATGTCCGAGAGGGGAGTAGTAATAGATAATTAACTGTGCTTCGGGGGTGTAATGTTTTGAACTTTCAGCGCATAATCTAAAAGTTCTTTCATATCCTGTCTTCTGTTGCCGCTGTTTAAAATAACTCCGATAATTTTGTGATCGTGATAGTCAAGATAGGTGACCAGACAAAGCCCTGCTTCCGGAGTAAAACCCGTTTTGACACCTTTGACCCCCGGATAACTCGTGAGTAAATTGGTTTCGTTTTCCAGATAATATTCTTTGTGTGTTGATGTATAAGGGATATGATAATCAAACGTTGCGGCAACCGTGTCAAACAGCGGAAATTTTTCCAGAGCATATTTTGTCATCACCAGCAAATCATATGAAGTTGTATATTGCGCTCCGTCTCCTTCAAGTCCTGTGGGGTTGGTAAAATGAGTGTCCGTTAAACCAAGCGATTTTGCCTTGTCATTCATGGCAGTTATAAATCCGGTTCTGCCTTTTGGGAAATTGGTCGCCAGAACTTCCGCCGTGTCATTGCCTGAATGAAGAAACAATCCGTACAAAAGTTCTTCAAGCGAATAGGTTTCGCCCGCTGTTACTCCCATGCTGTCTTCTCCCACAATGTCTTTGCTACTAACAACGTAGTGGTCATCCTTTTGCGGATTTTCTATGGCAATAATCGCCGTCATGATTTTGGTGAGCGACGCCATGGGAAGTTTAACTTTCGGATTTTTCAGGTAGAGAACTTTTTGCGATGTCAGATCATACACCAGTGCCGACTGCGCCAGAATTTCGGGCGGTTTTTGCGCATTTCCCAAAAACGAAAGTTGCGGAAGCCATAAAACAAGCGAGGTTACCTGATCATTTTTAAGAAGCTCCAGAGAGTCGGGGAGTGCGCTTACTGTTTCGTGGGGAAAAATATTTTTAAACTTGTATAAACGAACCGCCAGTACTCCCGCGGCAAAAAACAAAAGACAAAAAATCAAAAACACAAAGAATTTTCTGCGGTTCATGAATGTTTATTGTAACATGGAAAAATTTCAAAAAACAACCGTTTGTGCTATGCTAAAGCTATGAAGTATCACGCGACCAAACTACTTCTTGCTTTTTTTGTATTACTTTTGGGCAACTCGTTTTGGTTACTTTTTGCAAGAAGTCTTACCTCCGACCATTTATTAACAAATTCGCTGCCGGCCATCCTTCTTTCCGTTTTGTATCCGGTTATTGTGTTCGGGCTGTATTTAACGGCAGTTCTTTTCTTTTCACTTATGGCTAAGCAAAAAATTTTATGGCTTCTTCTAATCGTTTGCTCATTTGTTTCCTATCCATTTATTCTCTCAAAAAGCTGGCAGTCAATTGTCGGAGAGCTTGTTATTTCCTGCTGTATTTTTGCGTTTCTCATAGGATTTCACCGGTTTCATGTTCTTTTACACAACAAAACCGCGTTTCTACCTCAAGTGAGCCTTTCTCTTATGGGACCCACCGTAGTAATCTCCATTGTAATTGCAATTAATTTCTACAGTTTTTACGCGCGCACACTCACATCCGGCAATATTATTATTTCAAACCAGGTTTTTCTTCACGGGCTTTCTCCGATACTTCGCATTTATCTTGACGATTTGCATGTCACCAATATTGATGAAACGTACGGCAATTATCTTAAACGCCGCGCGTTTGAAACCCGCACCACGACTGCGCAGGTGGATACCAAAACCGAGGGGATGCTTCTAATAGGAAACATTAATCAAAATGCCAAAATAAGGACGGTTATAGAAAAATCGCTCAACGAGTCGATTATCAAAATTTTCGCGCAGTACAGACGGCTTATTCCGGTTGTTGTTTCACTAGGACTTGGTATCATTACGCAAACGCTTATTACTTTTAGTACCTTTATTACCTACGGTTCGTTTTATATTTTGTACAATTTATTTTTGAGATTAAAACTTCTGCGCCTTTCGCAAAAATCAGTGAGTGTCGAATCGTTATTTCCGGTAGAACACAAAGCATAATTATGGAAAGTAAAGTACATATCCCAACAGTAAAACATCTGCGCCAAACACTTCCTGCCACGGTTAACGTGAATACGCTTGCAAAAAAGAAATTGTCAAATCTTGATCGCCTCGCTGTTTTTATTACGCAAAAAATCGGAACCATGGGTTTTTTCTTTATTATCTTGGGCTGGACGGTATTGTGGCTTTCATGGAATATGTTTGCCCCTGCAAACCTTCGGTTTGATCCGTTTCCGGCCTTTGTTTTATGGCTTTTTATTTCAAATCTTATCCAAATTCATCTTATGCCCCTTATCATGATCGGACAGAATATTCAGGGAGAACACGCGGAGCTTCGATCCGAACATGATTTTCAAACCGACAAAAAAGCGGAAAAAGAAATAGAAGCAATACTTTTGCATCTTGAAGAGCAACAAAAATTAATTCTGGAAATTCTGAAAAAAATTGAAACAATGGAAAAAAGGAAAGTTTCATGATACTACTTCTCGTATTCGCATTTCTCTCGGGGCTTGTTACGATACTTGCTCCCTGCATTTGGCCGCTTTTGCCGATTATTTTATCCTCGTCTCTGGGAAGCCGCGGACACGCAAAACCTCTGGGGATAACACTTGGAATAATGCTCTCCTTTGGTATTTTTACACTTTTTATCGCAACACTCGTACGGCTTTTGCATTTTGACCCCAACATTCTTCGCCTTATTGCCGTTATCGTTATCGGATTTCTCGGACTGACGATGCTTGTGCCGGGATTTGGCGCAGTGACCGAAGTTTTTGTCAGTAGAATTAGCGGGATGTTTGGAACAACAAATCAAAGAAGCGGCTTTTTCGGCGGATTTATCACAGGGTTATCTCTTGGCATTGTCTGGGCACCGTGTGCAGGACCGATTTTGGCCGCAATTGCCGCTCTTGCGGCAACAGGAAAAGTAAACGGAAGTGTCGTTTTGATAACCGTTGCGTATGTACTGGGAACAGGCATTCCGCTTTTTATATTTGCATATGCCGGCCAAACATTATTTACAAAATCACGCTTTATTAGTCGCTACACCGGACGGATTCAGCAACTGTTTGGCGTTATCATGATACTGACAGCGATTTTAATTTACACAAATTACGACACGGTTCTTCAGGCAAAACTTCTCAATACCTTTCCCGCGTTTTCTCAGGCGTTAAACGGTTTTGAAAGCAACAAAGACGTCACGCAGCAGTTGAATGCGCTAAAAGGAAACTCGAATAAAACGCCTCAGGTTGCGGTAAGTAATGATTTATTCAACTCCGACACTCCCGCGCCTGAATTTGTCGGAATAAATAAATGGCTCAATTCCGACCCGTTAACAATAAGCAAACTCAAAGGCAAAGTTGTTTTGGTTGATTTCTGGACGTACACATGCATCAATTGTATAAGAACGCTCCCGCATGTGACGGCATGGTATGACAAATATAAAGACAGCGGGTTTGTGGTAGTGAGTGTGCATACACCGGAATTCGCGTTTGAACACGATACGAGTAATGTTTTACAGGCGATCAAACAATATAACATTCACTATCCGGTGGCACAAGACAACGACTACGCCACCTGGAACGCATATCAAAATCAGTACTGGCCCGCGGAATATCTCATTGACGCAAAGGGAAATATACGGCGCACTCATTTCGGAGAAGGGGAGTATGATCAAACAGAACAAGCAATCCAAGAACTTCTCAAAGAAGCGGGACAAAACGTGAGTGGTCAAACAATAAATATGCCGGATCAGACGCCGCATGGAAATTTATCTCCGGAAACATATCTGGGAACTGCACGCATGCAGTATTTATTTCCAAACGGCAGCACAACCAACGGCACACAGAATTTTAAACTCGAAGAAAATCCCAGCCCAAACTCATTTTCTTTCGGTGGCACATGGACAATTTCTGATGAAGATGCGGTAACAGGAAACGGCGCCACACTTGTTTACAATTTCACCGCGAACAAAGTTTTTCTGGTCATGAAACCGCCTGCAAATGGAGCGGGAACAGTCAAAGTTTTTCTTGATGGAAAATTAGTCGACAGTGCAAACGCCGGAGCCGATGTCCAAAACAGCATCGTTACTGTCGATCAAGATCGCTTATACAATTTAATTGATTTGAAGGGAACAGGCGGCAGTCACATCTTAAAACTCGAATTTCAAACCCCCGGCACTCAGTGCTTCGCGTTCACCTTCGGATAATTATTGTGAAGTGTTATTCAGAAGTTTATAGTAGCTCGTTTTGGTTTTGCCGAATTTTTCAAGGAGTCCCTTTTTCACCAGTGATGCCAAAAGAGCATGCGCTTGCTGACGCGTGACTTCCAAATCTTCAACGATATCCTGCGTCTTAATCGCTTTCCTATCCAGAATAATTTGCAAAACTTCTTCCTCCCTGTTAGTTACCAAAACTCTTTTCTCACCGGTAACGCTGTCCAGACTTGAACCTTGCAACTCTTTGATACGCGCAAGTGCCGCTTGCAGAGAATAACCGATTCCCTCGAGAAAATACTCAAGCCACTCTGTTTTATCACCGGTATCGGCAGTATGCAGCGTATCGGAGTAGAGCTGACGGTCAATGTCGTAATAATCATCGAGTATAAAAAATTTCGTGACTTCGTAATGTTTCAAAAGCAAATAATATGCCGTAAGAATACGCGCCAGACGTCCGTTTCCGTCAAAAAACGGATGGATATAGGCAAACTGATGATGCATAATCCCGGCTTTGAGAAACGGATGCGTGTCATCTTCTTTTGAAATCCAGCCGTACAAATCTTCAAGGGCTTTCTCAATTTCTGCTCTGGTATGAAACGGAGGATTATGCTTTACGACAATTTCCAGTTTTGTTTTGTGTCCGACAAAAACCGGCCCGTCTCTGAATTTCCCCAAATCTTTTTGTTCTATTCCTTCCATAAGTAGGTGATGCAGGTTTTCTGTGAGTTTGGTTGAAATGGCTTCGTGTTTGCGGGCCATAGGAAAC